>NZ_QORZ01000015.1:0-128818 GCF_008368785.1 Bacillus sp. AY3-1
TTTTATTTACATTATCATTGTTTATCTCCAAATTTACGATTTTTCTCCTTACTTTTAATAAACTCCCAAAACTGTTTAAGCTCTTCTTGTTTATCAGGAGAAGCGTCTTTGATGTCTTTAAACCAAAGTCCTAAATCTGGATCTGCTATAGGATTGTAAGCTTCATTGTCTCTGGATGTATCTTTAGCAACATCTCTGCCTAAAAGATAGTCAGTCGAAACTTCAAAGAAATCGGCAAACTTATTTAGCGTGTCATAATCAGGTTTTCTGTTTCCATTTTCATAGCCTGATATTGTTGATTCTGCCAGATTTAATTTTTGACCTAAATCTTTCATAGTTAGGTTATTGGTCTTTCTTAATTTTCGTAAATTCTCTCCAATCATAGGAATCCTCCTATTCATCTTCTAAGTTTAATTATACTTTGCAAAGTGCAAAATTTGAAATGAATTGGTAAAAACTTTGCAAAATGCGTTGACACTTCTCGTATCGAATAGTATAGTTTGTTTAACGACGCAAATCGCAAAGTTTTAGGTGGTGATAAAGAATTGAGTGGACCAAAAGAAATACGCATGAAATTGGGAATTAGTATTGAAGAAGCTGCCAAAAAACTCGGTATTTCAGGTGGATATTTATCGCAAATTGAAAACGGACAGCGGCAGATTAGTACTGAGAGAGCGGATCAAATCGCAAAGTTATATGAGAAGAAAAAAGAAGATATTTTTTTACCTACACGCTATTCAGTTTGCAAAGTTTTAAAATGATAAAGGGTATAAGGATACGAACGGTAATGAAAATCTATGTCTGGATAATGAAAGAAGGTGAAAAAATGCCATCAACTAACATGGCAGTACCAACAGATCCGTCGCATAAACATATAAAAAGCACTTCAAGAGGTGACACCATGAGCCAACAAGAAGAATATGCGGCGACTTATGAATTTGGAAAAACGAAAGTCCATGTCGTGGCTCCTGAGCCAAAATCACAAAAGGATATTGATAAAATCCGTCAAGCATATTACAAGGCTGGTTGGGCCATCATCAAAGAAATACAAGTGAAAGAAAACATTGAGGAATAGTTCCTCTCTTTTTACATGAAAAATAGACAAGTTACATATGTACTAAATTCATTGTAACCATTTGAAAACTAAATATGGAGGCGAACAGATATGGGAACAAGCATATACTGCAATTCAGCAATAGGGGGATTACTACAGAATGCTAGAGAATGTTGTGATAATGTTCAGCTGAAAACGAAGAAAGGGTTATCTAAGTACCTTGGTATTACACATGAAAGATTAACCCGTATTGAATCTGGACTTTCTAAACCAGAATTTGAGCTTGCGATGGATTGGTGCCATGCAACAGGAGCAAAGTTGAATCAACAAGCGATTAAACATATTTATGGTGTTGGATTACCTCCTACAGATCCACGTTTAACTCAAGATGTAAATCTACAATTGATGAACTACATTAAACAGGCTGAAGAGGGGATTGCGGCAGCGAAGGAAATCATGAACTTACAAGTTGCAACCAGGTCATGGAAGTTGGATGAAAAGAAGAAACATGAATACACAGTTCATGCAAAAGAAATCTTCGATACAATCCAAGCCACTCAATGTGTAGTACAAGCTCTTGAGCAAGTACACTTTGGCATTATGGAACAAATACAAAGAAGTTGGTTGCAAAAGGCCATGGCAGAAAACGTTATTATTCAATCGGTGGATAGCTTAATGGCATTAACAAAGGTGCTGTAAAGGAGGAAGGGAAATGACAGTAGATTATAAGAAACCAAGCCTAAGAGAATATAAGGAATTAATTCGATATGACGCAAAACTAACTGGTGAAATAAAAATAGCAGAATTACTTAATGAGGATTCAAAAACAGTTGAGTTAAAGCAAGAGAAGAAATTATTGGGGATTCGAATCAAGATTATCGAAGCGTCATTCATTTTGAAACATAAATGGGCAAATAAAAAAGCTACCGCCTAGACAACAGTAGCTCTGAAAAATTTCGTAAGGCAATTATAACATTATATAAATCATTTGGACAAGCCACTGTGCTTGTCGTTATGACCAGAAAGGGATTATTCCTCCCATACCCTACAATGTTTCTTTCTGGTTGTAACGATGCGTACAGCATCAATGAAAAAAGAAAAGGGGTGAATTAATTGGAGTATCATGTTCCGGAAGTAAGCAAACAAAGATTTGTACATATCTCGATTGCAAATTATGAGATTAAAAACCCAACATCTTTTGATATTAGGAATTCAAAAGGAAAAGGAGAGAGTCATTTAACATTGGGCTTAGTGTTTGAAAGCAATGACTACTCTCCAGATAAATTCACGCAGTTTTTGAGTGCATTTAATAAATTCATAGATGAATTTAATACAAAAAGCTAATTACTACCTCGTTACTTTAATCCAAATTTCTGTTTTAAATAACTAGTTGCTAATGAGGACATTATGGAAATTGATGCGCTTGATAATGATCCTACAGCTTTTTTCGTTTTTGACCATATTTCATTGTCACGAATAGTATCTAAAAATTGATGACCGTCCCAAGATATAGAAGAAATTGATAAATGAATCAATTCATCACTAGCATACTTATAGTTTCCGTTTAAATAGTTAGCTTCCAGCAATTTTAAAAAACTATAGTAGGTGTCATCAAATCCGTGTTTTGAAACGGTATTTAGATTATTGAAATGTGGTAATAGAAAATGTTCATTGATAGTAAGTTTTTCTTCTAATTCAAGAAGAAGATCTCTTACACAATCGTGATTTAGTTTCATCGGTTAAACCTCCTTTTAAGGAAGATTATACCGAAATAATAGATTTTTGGATATTTTATGAAACTCAATAAGAACAGCATCAACTAAATTAGAAAGGAGAGGTAATTCATGGACGATAAAAACAATCGTCTTCATGATCTAGTTCTTCCTGGGGATTTTTCATTTGCGAATAAACTTCGTAACTGTATGAGTGAATGTATTTATAACATGTTTAATGCAGAATCAACCGAAGAATCAAATCACTGGGAAGAAGAGCTGGAGCGATGTATAAGGGAATTTAAAATGCTTCGTGATACAAAAGAGGAACATGAGGCATCGATGAGTTATCGTGTAGTAATTAAAGATTTAAGAGCAAGAGGAGTTAACGCTTCGTTAGTAACACGTAGAAAATAAAAGATCTATCACTTGGCAGAGTGATAGACAAACGGTCTTGCAAAAGATCTTAGGATTAATTATATCAAATTAGCATTCGTATAACAACGGAGTGTGCTACATGCTTTTAGACAAATCATTACATAGAGTGTTGCTGAATCCTAAAGTGTTTCAACAAGCAACATCAGAGCAACACCTAATTTACTTAGTAAAACAATATCTCAAAATAGGATACAAGAATTATCGCTTATTACGTGTAGAGGACGGATTCGCGATATGTAAACGGGAGGATGAATAATATGGCAGTTTATAGACCAGTACACGTTTCATTTTGGCAGGATTCATTTGTTTTAGATCTTACACCGGAGGAGAAGTATTTCTACTTATATTTGATGACAAACAGTAAGACGTCTCAATCAGGAATCTATGAGCTTCCACTTCGTATTATTGAAACTGATACAGGATACAATCGTGAAACTGTTATGAAGTTATTAGAACGTTTTGCTGAGTACGGAAAAATTAATTACAACCAAAAAACAAAAGAGTTGTTCTTAATTAACTGGTTGAAGTTCAATCCAATTAAAAATGTAAACATTGAAAAGTGCGTCTTAAAAGAGATTCAATCTGTGAAGGACCAGGATTTCTTAGTTGATTTCTATGAAACATGTTTGCAATTAGAACGTGAACAAGATTTCAAAATCCCTCGTATTAAGGAGTATTTATCAGTCCGTTTGGAGGGGCTTATAAGGGGCTTCCAAGACCCTAGCAAGGAAGAAGAAAAAGAAGAAGAAAAAGAAAAAGAACAACAACAAGAAGAACGCGCAGGCGCGGAAGAAGTTGTTGAGGTTAATCCAATTTCTTTTTACGAACAAAACTTCGGACTGATTACACCTTTTATTGCAGATGGTATTCATGCATGGGTAGATGATTTAAATGCAGAGCTGGTTATAAAAGCTATGGAAATCGCTTTAGAGAAAAATACAAGAAATATGAATTACGTAAATACGATTTTAAGAGATTGGCACCTTAAGGGATTGAAAACAATAATGGACGTTGAGGCAGCTGATAAAGCATTTCGTACTCAGCGATTAACAAAAGCGCAGCAACAGACACAAGCACCTTATCAACAAAAAGGCTTATCGGAAACTACTAAAAACGTAATACAGCAGCAACAAGCATGGGAGCAGAATATTCCGACAGAAGAAGAACTTGCAGTACTTAACCAACAGAATGCGTGGTTGGCCAAATGAGTAACGATATGATTCGCAATGTAGAAGCTGAACAAAGTGTTTTAGGTAGTATTATCCAAGAAGGCGATTTAATTAAAGATTGTCAGCTAAAGGTAAAACAGTTTTCTTTACCAACGCACCAAGTGATTTTCAAGGCAATGAGAGAATTAGAGGATGCTGAGGTCCCGATAGATCTTGTTGCTCTCATTGGAAAATTCGATGAAAGCTTTATGCATCAAATTGGCGGAGTCGAATTCTTTGTAAACCTGACAGAAGTTGTAACAACTACTAAGAACTTCTCGTATCACGAAGGTTTAGTGATTGAAGCTTGGAAGATGAGACATGCTCAGGAGGTTGCTGGTAATTTATATAACCGCCTTCAGCAAGATAGGGATATGAGTGCTATTAGTACATCAATTGATGAATTAAGCGCCATTGAAGAAACGGGTTACTCAGATGAATTTAACTTGAAAGATACGCTTGTTGATTTGTATAAGAACATGCAAATTGATGTAGGGGATTTAACCGGTATACCAACTGGTTATGACGACTTGAACAGAATGACAGCAGGGTTACAAGAAGGTGATTTAATTATTGTTGGTGCCCGTCCTTCAATGGGAAAAACAGCATTTGTATTAAACGTTGCTTTTCATGCAGCAAGTGCTCATACAGCAACAGGAATCTTCTCGCTTGAGATGGGAGAAGAGCAGTTACTTAAACGTATGATTTCAAGTACTGGAAATATTGATGCTACGAAATTAAAGAATCCTAAAAAGCTATGTAATTTAAAGGATTGGGAAAAGATTAGTCAAGCGATGGGATTAATTAATGATTTGCCATTAGAAATTTACGATAAAGCAAATGTCACGATGCAAGAGATTTATGCAAAGGCTAGGAAATTAAAGCGTAAGTACCCTGATAAAAAGGTTTTAATTGCAATTGATTATTTGCAGCTTATTGTAGGGGATCCAAAGCATAGAGGGAACCGTATGCAAGAAATCGGTGAGATTAGTCGTAAGTTAAAACTGATGGCAAGAGAACTAAACGTATGTGTGGTTGCATTATCGCAATTAAGCCGTGCTGTAGAAAGTCGGCAAGATAAGAGACCATTGCTATCAGATTTACGTGAGAATGGTCAAATTGAGCAAGATGCGGATTTAATAGCATTCTTATACCGTGAGGATTACTATGACCGCGAGACAGAAAATAAAAACATAACGGAAATTATTTTAGCGAAACAGCGAAATGGTCCAGTTGGTGTTGTTGAACTAGCATTCATTAAAGAATTTAGTAAGTTTGTAAATTTAGAGAGAAAGTTCAATCATCAACAGGAGGCTTAATCATGTTGTTACGTCAGGAAGTAGAACGTAGAAAACTAATAATCATTCGTAAATTATTAGGGTTAGGATTAACTGGAATTAATGGACAAACATTAGATCAACTAACGTTAACGCAGCTTGAAGGAATTTTAATTGCAAGCTTGCAGGTATTGGAGGGGAAAAACAATGCCAAAGCAATTAACAATTTTTGACGTGGAGCCAGTTGTATCATTTGATCCTAAGAAAGCTCATATTCAACGTTTAAATTCAAAATTAAGGTATGCAGATGTGGTTGTGCAAATACCACGTCAAGCCAAAGCAATTGATGAATTAAAACCAACGACAGCACCTGATGAACGTTATGAGTTGTTTGAGAATTATACAATTGGGATTTGGCGGTATAAGCGAGTGGAGGATAAACAATTTGTATGGGAAGAAGCTGAAGAGATATGTAAACGAGCAAGGGATAGCAAAGAGCCGACGCCAATACGACTTCATCTATCCTTGGAACAATCATTTGTTCCGGAGAATGTTGTGCGGTATTTATAAGCATATAAAAAAGCCGAGATTGCTCCCGACATAATTATTCGACAAAGTAATTATAACATAATTGGGAGTGATTGCGGTGGCAGGTATTAGTGAAAATATTGTGGAAATGAAAGCTGAAATTTCATTATTAGAAAATATGATTTACGTTGTAAAAGATGGACAAGTTTATCCGATTGAACCACCAACTACAGGGTATGGCGAACAATCGTTTGTATATAAAAATGGAAAAGTAGCTCGTATGGATGAACGAAGGACTCAGTTAATTTAATGGAGATTGGAAGGGGGGGAACTATATGAAGTTACTTCCCTATAAATTTTATTAAAAAGAGTACTGTAAAACAGTGTAGCAATATTTTTTTTTCGGAGAAACTGTGTGAAAAAACTTAAGTCGGTGATTTTAAGTCTCTAAGTAATAAATATGATTACGGTTTAATAACTAGCAAATTTCAAAAAAAATTCAAAAAACACTAGATTTTTATATAGGGATATGGCATTATAAGTTTTGTGTATTTATATAGAAATATGACATTGTAAATTTCATATTTTTGTACTTATGCAATATTATTAATAGGAGGAAATATTTTGTTTAAAAAGCTATTATTATCGTTAATGCTATTATTTTTAGTAATTCCTTGTTTTAATAATGTTTCTTTTGCAGAAGAAACTGTTGTAAAACAACCTTTAGACGCGTATTTTTATGCGTATAATGAACCATCCTTTAATTCTCAAAAGTCTAATGGTGGAAACCAATTCGGTCCACAAAAGGCCTTAGGAGTTAAAGAAAAACGTGCCAATGGTTGGTGGAAAGTTGTCACTTATGAGGGTGATAAATGGATTAATATTACAGGAGAACAAAAGAAAATAGAGAAACCCTATATTACTTTTGCTGAACCTAAATTCACATCACCAAAAGGGAACAATGGTAATGTTATAGCACCTCAAGTAGTTACGGCGATAGATGGGCAAGTAGATGGATGGTTAAAGATTAAAACGAATGAAGGAGATAAGTGGATTTTCCCTAATTCAGAAGCAGTAAAAGTAGATAAATACTTTTATGCGTATAATGAACCTTCATTTACATCTGCAAAAGCAGCTAGTGGAAATCAATTTGGACCACAAAAATCGCTTGTTGTAAAAGAAAAACGTACAAATGGTTGGTGGAAAGTAGCTACTTATGAGGGTGATAAGTGGATTAACCTAGATGGGGAGTTAAAAGCATTCGATAAACCATTTTTAGTGTTTTATGAGCCTGCATTTGCATCTCAAAAAGGAAACATGGAAGTACCTTATAGTCCTACTACTATTAGGGTGGTAGATGGAAATACTGCAGGATGGTTGAAAGTTCAAACTTGGGAAGGCGACAAATGGATGTATCCAGGTGTTGCAGCAACAACAGCAGTTAGTAAGGGTTTTTATGCATATAATGAACCTTCATTCATATCTTCACGTGGAACTCAATTTGGACCACAGAAATTCCTTGCTGTACTTGAAAAACGTGCTGATGGTTGGTGGAAAGTAGTAACTTATGAGGGACCTAAGTGGATCAATCTTGACTCAGAAAAGCCAGGTAATTGGAGCTATAATGCTGAAAAAAGAAGATGGTTTGAGTATGATGGTAATGGAAATGTAGTACAAAAATTTGGATGGCAAACAATCAATGGGAAAAAAGTATACTATTCTTTCGAAGACTCTGGATTGTATACGAACAAGTGGTATTTTATTGATAATCAACCGTATGAATTTGATAGATATGGTTATCTTGTAGAGAATTCATTTGACAATACAACTCTAGGCGAGTTGGAAAAAGCTTTATTAGAACATTTAAAACAAAATGGTATGCAGTATAAAGTTGGTACAGTAGAATATGAACAGTACTTAGTTGACCAACTTTTAGAACATAAAGATGCGAAGTTAGCCCTTCATCCTAAATATACTAAAATATTAACTTATGCTGCAGAATACTTGCATGAAAGAACGCTATCTGTAACAGAACAAAAAACTTCATTAAAGGCAAGAAGTGCAACAGCTAGTGAAAATGATACGTTTAATATGAATCATTTAGCAAACAAAACAATGAAACAGGTTAAAGAAAATAACGATAAAAAAGAAAAAGAAGATGAAATAGAAGCGCAGATGGTGCAAAAATCGCCTGATACAAAGGAATATAAAGCAGAGAAACCTGCTCAAGCACCGAAAGCCGCTGCACGCTCTTCATATTATTATAATCCAAGCGCAGCAGTTAATTATGCTTTGACATGGGCACTTTCTAGAAATAGTGCTTATGGAGATTGGTCTGGTAATGGAGGAGACTGTACAAACTTTGTTTCCCAAGCACTTTATGCAGGTGGTATGCGTCCAATTATTAAAGATAATCTTACGATTGATTCACCTATCATAACAGATGGTAACTATTGGTTTAGTAAAAAAGTTGAGATGTCTTTAAGATATAGAGTAAGTGCTTCATGGGTTAATGTTGAAAAATTTTATGATTTCTGGGCACCGCGTGCAAATATGGTTACAAAAACTTGGAGTCCTATGCAAGTTTATTATGGATCTTCGCCAGGGGATGTAATCCAATACCAATATGCAGGTGGCGGATCAAAATGGCATTCGTTAATGGTTACAGGTAAAGATACTTCTAAGCGAACTATTTATATAAGTCAACATAGTGGTAATAGAAAAAATGAAAACTATGCAAATATTGATAAAGATTCTAATGGTGATTCGCAATGGATAATCTTGAAATTAACAAATAACTAAAAAGAAAAGGTTGCTGATTAATTTTTCAGCAACCTTTTCTATTATTAATCAAATCAATAGTCTATAGAAATTAGAGATTAATTTTGTTGAATAAAATGGTATAATACATAGAAATCAAATATATAGTCCTACTGGAAGAACCAGCGGACATCAAACTATAAGAGCATGAACAATATTGCTCTGTAGTTTGGTGTCCGTTTTTTGTTTTTTATTAATAAAACAGATAAGGAGTGTTATTGAATATGATGCAATTAACTTTTTTACCTGAAATTGATCGCAAAGCAACACAGGTTCGTTTAGAAAAGATTCTTGAAAATGTTCGTATTTATAGACAATTTGGGAAGATTAGAAATGAGATGAAGGTTACAGTATCTAGCGAAGTAAGATATCACGGTCCAACAAATATAGTGGGAAAACCAGCTGAAGATGTCGCTTTAGCAAATGTTGCTATGAGTGAAAGAGAAGTGAAACTACAACGTTTGTCTTTTCAAATTGATAAGGCATTAAGTCGTTTTAGTAAAAACCAAAGGGATATTATTGTAAAAAGATATTTAGAAGATGAAGAAGTCTTTGATTACATGGTTTATAACGAAATTGGTATGAGTGAGCGTACGTATAGACGAAATAAATCTAATGCTTTTTATAAATTAGCTTTTGCTCTTAGATTAGAAGTATATGAGGTAGAAGAGACTGGAGGTAATGAATAATGAATTTTGTTCAACCAATACGTGATCCAGGGCAAATACAGCAGCTAAAAGAGTATTTTAAGGAAAAGAGCTTACGTAATTACATTCTCTTCATTATGGGTATTAATACAGGCCTCAGAATCTCAGATATTTTGAAATTGAAAGTTAGAGATGTTAAAGGCAGTCATATATCTATGCGGGAAAAGAAAACAGGAAAACAGAAACGAATACAAATTACTGCAGCACTGAAGAGAGAACTTAAATGGTTTATCGAAGAAAAAGAAGACAATGAGTATTTATTGCAAAGCAGACAAGGTAAGAATCGTCCAATTGGTCGTAGCATGGCATATAAGATATTAAGCGGAGCAGCGGCAGAGTTCGGGTTAGATGAAATAGGAACACATACGTTAAGAAAAACATACGGGTATCACATGTACATGCAAACGAAAAACATAGCGTTACTCATGGAGATATTCAATCACTCTTCAGAGAAAGTCACGTTACGTTATATAGGCGTAAACCAAGATGCAATGGATAAAGCAATGACTAGGTTTAAAATCTAATCATTGCTTATTTCTTTTTAAATCTAGGGGTATTTTGCACATGCCCATCAAGCTAAGGTTAGGTATTATTACTTTTTATGTTTATCTTACCAAATGAATTAATTTGTTATATTTTTCTATAATGATATTTAGTACAATATCAATAGGAGTGATAAATTGTGAAACTAAAAAAAACAAAGATAATTTTTGGGGGCTTATTACTACTGATTCTCTCTACATTCTTAATGACGAAAGAGTCGAAAATTAAAGATTTTCCTGTGTTTATTTTTTCTAACCATGTTGAAGATGATAAGCCAGCAGATTATCAATATACTTTTGGTTATTTACCTTTAATGTCTATAAGGGCTAAAGGGTGGAAAAAAACGCATGAAGAAGGAGCTACTACTGTATTTGAAAAAGAAAATAGAAAAGTTATTGTTATAAAGTTTCCAGAAGAAGACGATTTTTACTTATATGAACCGAAAGATTAATGTTTAGTAGGGGTAACGTAGCATGGCCATCAAGCTAATATTTTGAAGTGTCCCCAGAACGAAATTTTCTTCGTTTTGGGGAACTACCGATTTCTTAAGTTGATGGGCATGTGGCGATAGGCCTAACATCTTCTTTTTCATTAAGAGTTAAGCGCCCCAAATCCCCTTAAAAAGTTGTATTCGGAATATTATAACAAAATCAAAAAAAGACCCTACAAGAGGGTCTTTCATGAACTGATATTAAGCTTTTTGAACATTAGTAGCTTGTAGGCCACGTTGTCCTTGTTCTACTTCAAACGTTACACTTTGTCCTTCGTCTAAAGATTTGTAACCGTCGATTTGGATAGCTGAGAAATGTACGAATACGTCTTCTCCATCTGCACGCTCGATGAATCCAAAACCTTTGTCTGCATTAAACCATTTTACTTTACCTTGTTCCATAATTATTGCCTCCTAGTGTGGATACCCACACATATGTTACTACCCTTGCTCAAATACCTTAGACGAAAAACAAAATTTATTCTTAATCTCAAACCGAACAAAAATAGGTCTTTATTAAATTAACATACTTTCTAAAAAATAGCAAATTTCAAAAATAAGTCCTTATGGTAATTAGCCACTAATAGTGGTTGTTGGAGAAAAAGTCACTATGATAGTCATCACAGCAAGAAGTTGCCAAAGGATCTCGACAATATCATTAGTTTGATTTTTTTCAGACATTTAACAACTGATAAAATTAGCTATTTTCGAGTTAAATTTTACTTCTGATAACGATAATTATGTAAATAAGCTGTCCACATGGGCAGCTTATTTTATTTTTCCGCATAGCGTAGGTTATTTTGCAAAATGCTGGTGGTATCCCTATACAGTTACTCATAATTTTCGTACTGTGTAACTCAAAAGAGAAAGTTAAATGAAATCAATGATACCAAGGGATTCAGCGAAGGGGACAGTTACACACAATATAAGATATGGGTAAGTCATAGAGAACTTGAAATGATATTAATTACTTAGTGGAAATAGTATGGATTAAGAAGATAATGATTTCGAATTGCCAAAGTAGAAAAAAAGATATGAATGAATAAATTCAAATGGGAAACTACAAAACGGTTAATTTGTATGTAACGATTTTAAAAATGGTCAATGGCATTTTCCTCAAAAATGGAAAAGTTGATATAAAAGCACATAACCGTTTGCAGCCCAATACATATAGTGTCAGTGTAGTGATAAGCAAGTACAACATGATTGCAATGAAAAAATCATTTTTATGTTAGCTTGTTTTCATTACGAGCTGTATTGATAGAACTTCTGTTAGTATTATGAAATTCATCTTTGTATAGGATAGGGGGGAGTATTTTGGCTGAAGAAAAAGGATATGGACGTGGTTATGGTTATGGAGGATATGCATTACTGATCGTGTTGTTTATTTTGCTTGTTATCATTGGTGCTGTTTATTTTTGTTAGTTTATGAGGTTCATTTTTTTCTAGAGGGGAGGAGTTTATCTTGGCTGAAGAAAAAGGATATGGACGTGGTTGTGGTTATGGAGGATATGCATTACTAATCGTATTGTTTATTTTGTTTGTTATTGTTATAGGAAGCTGCTGGGGCGGATATGGTGGTGCTTAAATAACACCTTTCTTATATTACCAAGATTAAATGAAGGGTTGCTTCACACAGTGTGAAGTAATCCTTCATTAACTATGATTTAATATATGTTTAGGATAAACAATAAGTTCGTTGTGAAAGGAGAAAAAAATGGGATCTAGCCCATATTTTAATAAAAATGTTTCTTACCAATCTTCATCTATTCAAATAAATGAAGTAACTCAGAAGAAAATTCGAATATTAGCGGGTGAAGCCGTTACACTACCTAAAACGATTAATGAAAAAACTAATGAAAAAACTAATGAAAAAACTGATGAAACATTAAAAAAACAGAAGAACCATTCATCCGACTATTCTCCATTCCAAATTAACATCCCTTATTTTAATATAAAAATAACTTCAACAGAGATATTAGGTGTTGTTAAATCCGTATTTATGCAAACTCTTATTAAAAAGGTTCAAGATCCGGTATTTTTAATGAATCTTTTGAATAGTGAAGGTGGAAAGAAACTACTTAATTTAGCAGGTAATTTTTTTAGAGAAACTGATACGAAATCAGAAAATGATAAAGATGAAAACTAACGTCAGCCTTTATTAATATACACCTCTTTGATAGCTCTAGTTTCATAAATACTACAACCCAAAAAGATAGGAATTAAAAATAATCCCTTCTTTTGTTAGCATAATTGCACTTGTTTCCATTGTTATTATATGTAAATCAGATGATGGAAAGTGACAGGGTTATGGCCGTTTTTTGGCAGGAAATGTGCCGGTCGTTTTAGAGTTAACGTGATATATTTGTATTGTGAGTAGTGGCGGAAAACATTGCTCACAAAATTCCTTATAACTGAAAATGGATTATTATAACCGGTGGCGATGTTTGCAGATTGGATGAACAGTTATTTCTTGATTTCACATTCAAGTGCAATTCATGTTGTGTTAACAAAGAAGGGCTTTTGCTCTTCTTCTAGTTACTTAATAATGAGTAAGAAAATTAATGCTGTAACATTAGGTGATTGGAAGAATAATAAAACTTCATTTACCGTAATTGAAGTGCAAATTAATACTTAATGAAAAAAGCATCCATTCGGATGCTTTTTATTTTGGAGGAGGATAAAGAATGGATGAAGTCGATTTAAATCATAGATATTGGTGTTTTGGATTTGATCAATATTATCCTAACGGTGGTTTTGCTGATATTCAGAAAACTACTGATTCTAGAAAAGAAGCGATTGAATGGTATGAAGGGGAAAAAGAAGCCTTGGATTTTTGTGAGGTTTGGGATTCTGATACTCGTGAGTTTATAGATAGTGATAAGGAGTGAGACAAATGAAACTAAACAAACAGTTATTATCGGTGTGGAGTTAGCAAAGCAACACATTAATCCACAAAAATTAGAGAAGGCTGTAGCATTGCATAACGAAATGAATGATGATATGACACCGAAGCAAGTACGAGAAGCGCTTATTAATGTACTAGATAAAACTATAGATGAATTCCTAATTCCTAGAGCGTAAGGAGTGAGTATAGATGCAATTAACGAAACTTGAGAAGGCAATTGCTCTTGGTACAATTCTTAATGCTATTAAGGAAATAAGACACGTTTGGTAAAGACAGGTGGAACATATTAAGAGTAAGAGGTGAGGATAGATGATAGGGGTGTTTACATATTTTATTGTCGGGCTACTGTATACAACACTTAGGTTATATCCATCAATATGTGATGTTGCACAAAACAATATAGATGATGCTGTATGGTTGATAGCAACAATACTTATATCGATTGCTGTCATCTTCTTTTTAATTCCATTTTGGATTATCCTGTTGGCTCTTGATATAGCCAAGATGTTTTATAAATGGAGAGGTAAACTTCATGAATGAATATAAAACTAAGCAACAAAAGCGTAAGTTCTATGACAGTGGTGAATGGAAGAGTATACGAGAGCAAGTAAAGAAGCGAGACAACTATGAATGCCAAGAATGTAAACGTAACGGTCGAGTGCAAACAGATACGAACGAGTACAGTGGGAGTGCAAAGCGTAAGAAGATTCAACTCGTTGTCCATCATAAAAAAGAACTCGAACATAATCCAGAACTTGCATTAGAAATGGATAATCTCGAAACAGTCTGTGTGGATTGCCATAATAAAGAACATGGAAGATTCTTTGAAAAGAAACCGAATAAATGGGAAAACGATGAAAAGTGGTAAAAAAGAATCAGAAATAATACCCCCCCTTAAAAATTTTTATTAAAAAATGGTCTCAGGGGCACCGGAGGAGGGGGTTAACTGTCAGGTTTTTTTCGATTTTACGCACGTAAGGGGGGGTGGGTAGATGGCTGTTAGTATTGTGAGGTTAAAAGAACAGCTCATGCATAGTATTGATATCACAGATTTAGTCGAAGTTGAAAAAGTAGAAAGATACATTGATCTAGTCAAAGCATTTAGAAAAATAAATAAAACCATTAATAAAGAAGGCGAATCTGTAACGGTAAAAAATGGTTCTCAAGTTTTTGTTAAAGCCCACCCTCTTATAAGTGAGAGGAATAAAATTAATAGTTCTTTAATTGCATTAGGGAGAGATATAAAATTTGTTGTTAAGAATACTATCCCTGATACAGGTTATAGCAAAAGTGATCTTACATGATTAAGCAAAAGTATGTGGAAGAATATATTGAACTTTATCGAAGTGGGAAAGTAAAATTTAATAAGGAAAGAGAACTGTTAATTAAATATCTAGAAAAATATGTTTTAAATAGAGACGATTTGTATTTTGATGATGAAATGATTGAGGATTGTATCAACTTCGGTGAGAAGTGGTATTTTCCGTTGCAGCCATTTCAAAAATTCTTAATAGCATTCGTCTTTTTATTTTATAAGAAAAACGGGCGTGTATTTTATAGGAAATTCCTGTGGATGTTAGGGCGAGGTGGCGGTAAAAACGGTTTAATGTCTGTTGTAATCCACTTTTTAATAAGTGAATTACATGGTATTCCTGAGTATAACATTTCTGTTGTTGCGAATAGTGAAGAGCAAGCAAAAACAAGTCCAGACGAAGTAAAGAAAACTGTTCGTAGGAATGAAGTATTAAAAAAAGCTTTTAAAGCAACCGAATCACAGACCACCTCAAAGGCTACTGGAAGTGTATTAAAGTTTAGGACTTCAAACGGAGACACAAAAGACGGACTTCGTGATGGAGCTGTTCTATTTGATGAAATTCACCAATACGAAAGTAATAAAGATGTCCGTGTTCATATTAGTGGTTTGGGAAAAAAGAAAAATCCACGCGAGTTTTACATTGGTACAGATGGATATGTACGAGATGGCTTTTTAGATAGATTAAAAGAAAAGGCAATGAAAGTTTTAAATGGTGAATCTCGTCCAAATGCGGTGTTTCCTTTTATTTGTAAACTGAATGATGAAACAGAAGTTGATGACCTTGATAATTGGGAACTTGCGAATCCCATGTTATCTCATCCTTTAAGTGAGTATGCTGAAGGATTACTTGAAACGATAAAAGAAGAATACGAGGATTTAGAGGATGATCCAAGCAACCGAGAAGAGTTCATGACAAAACGAATGAACTTGCCGGTTACAAATTTGGAGCGATCTGTTGCGAAATGGTCAGAAATTCTTGCTACAAATCGTCCATTTCCTGATTTATATGCTCAAGAATGTATAGGAGCATTAGACTTTGCAAGTATTCGAGACTTTGCAGCATGTGGTCTTTTATTTAGACAAAATGGGGAGTACATTTTTAAAACTCATTCCTTTGTTCGAAAAGAATTTGTTGATATCTATTATGGATATTCTAAAAAAGCAGGTGAGTTTAAAAAACAAAAATTTGCTCCAATAAAAGAATGGGAAGAGCAAGGACTACTAACGGTTGTGGATGAACCGACTATTAATCCACAGCATATTGTTGATTGGTTTGTAGAAATGCGAGAACAATATGGGGTTAAAAAGATTATAGCTGATAATTTCAGAATGGAAGCAATAAGACCTTTATTAATAGCGGAAGGGTTTGAAATAGAAGTAATACGAAACCCAAAAGCAATTCATAGTTTATTAGCTCCACGTATTGAAATGGCATTTGCAAATAAACAAATTGTTTTTGATGATAATCCTCTAATGCGTTGGTATACGCAAAATGTGTTGGTTGTTATCAAAGGTGATGGAAATAAAATATATGAAAAGAAAGAACCTGTACGTAGAAAAACAGATGGGTTTCAGTGTTTTGTTCATGCTCTTTATCGTGCGGATGAGATACAAGAAGCAACTGATTTTGTTATAGGTAACATTAAATTCTAATAAAGGGGGGTGATAACCATTGGATGGTTAGGTTCAGTATTTAAAAGAAATAAAGAACTAGAATTTATGCTAGATCTGGATTTGATTGCTGATACAGCAAATAGGCTTCACATGAAACGATTAGCACTTGATACATGCGTATCTTTTCTAGGAAGAACGATTAGTCAATCTGAATTCAGGGTAAGAAACGGTAAAACATTTGAGAAGAATGAGCTTTATTATCGACTAAACGTTAGACCGAATAAGAATATGACCGCAAGTACCTTCTGGGAAAGATTTATTCGTAAACTTATTTATGATAATGAATGCTTAGTCATACAAGCTGATGATGGTGATTTACTTATTGCCGACGGATTTCAGCATAACGAATATGCTGTATATGAAGATGCTTTTACAGATGTAACAGTAAAAGATTACACGTTTAAGAGAAGTTTTAAACAAAGCGAAGTAATTCACTTAAAGTATCGAAATGATAAATTATCTCCACTTATCGATGGATTATTTGCGGATTACGGAGATTTATTTGGTAGGATATTAAACTCACAGAAGCGTAAAAATCAAGTTCGTGGCACGGTTGATATGGATATGATTGGTGCTAAAACAGAAGAACAAATAGCGAAGTTACAAGAGTTTATAGACAACATGTATAAGTCGATTGGCTCAAAAGATATAGCTATTGTCCCGCAACAAAAGGGTATTAATTATAACGAGATATACAACGGTGTTGCGAATGGCCCAAGTGTGGAAGAAATCAATAAAGTAACAAATGGTTTCTTAAATCAAGTAGCTATGGCATTTGGTATTCCAACAGCTCTGATATATGGGGAAATGGCTGATGTAGAAAAGCAAACGAAAAATTATATGCTTTTTACAGTACGGCCATTATTAAAAAAGCTATCTGATGAAGCGAACGTTAAATTCTTTGAAATGAGTGAATATCTTTTGGGACGAAGAATTGAGGTTAAGGCTGTTTCCTATCAAAGTATATTTGATCTTGCGACAAGTATTGATAAACTCATTTCTTCAAGTGCATTTACAGGAAATGAGATTCGATCAGAAGTAGATTATGAAGATTCTGATGATCCAAACCTAAATATCCACCATATTACGAAGAACTATACAAAATTAAATGAATCTGAAGGAGGGGAGAAAGAAAATGACGGTGAAAATTGACGTGAAAGGACCAATTATTTCTAATGATGAAGCTTGGATTTATGATTGGTTTGAAATGGATGCTACAAGCCCAAGTAAGATTTCAAAAGAACTTGAAAATGCAAATGGCGAGGAATTAGTTGTATCAATAAATAGTCCTGGTGGTTATGTAAATGAAGGTTCAGAGATTTACACGGCATTAAAAAATTATCCTGGTCATGTAGAAGTTCAAATTGTTGGTTTAGCAGCAAGTGCAGCATCATTTATCGCGATGGCTGCCGATAAAGTCCGCATTTCTCCAACAGCACAAATCATGATTCATAATGCTTCTATGTGGAATGGTGGTGATCATCGTGACATGGAAAAGGCGGCTGAGATGTTAAAAATAACAGATCGAGCAATTGTAAACGCCTATGTCATTAAAAGTGGTAAATCAGAAGAAGAACTACTTAATATGATGGCTGAAGAGACTTGGATGGGTCCGCAACAAGCATTAGAAAATAATTTTGTAGATGAAATCATGTTCATGGAGAATCCAGTTAAAATGACAGCTTCAAGTGCCACTTCTACTATGATCCCGCAGAAAGTAATTGATGGTTTTAGAAATGGAACAATGGGAAAAGGTCAAGGAATTACAAAAGAAGATTTAAATACAGCATTATCAGGGTTAAAAGGTGAAATCCTGAATGATTTACAAACGAATACAAATCCAAAAGAGCTTATTCCAGAACCTGTTAATACAAAGCAGAATCTGAGTAAGCTCTTTTTAACTTTAGGAGGAAAATAAAATATGGTTATTAAATTCAATAACTTTGAAGAGAAGAAATTAGCTTTTGCGAAAGCAACACAGGAAGGTACAACAGAAGAACAATCGGCAGCATTAAATTCTATGATTGAAGCACTTGCTACAGATGTTCGTTCAGATATCTTAAATCAAGTGAATGAATCAATGGTAGATCGTTCTATTATGCAATCTCGCGGCGCTAATGTATTAACAAGCGAGGAAATGAAGTTCTTTAATGCAGTTGTGGAAGAAGGTGGCTTTAAGTCTACTGAAACTTTACCTAAAACAACTCAAGAACGAATCTTTGATGATTTAGTTGAAGATCATCCTTTCTTACAACATATTGGTTTAGAAAATTTAGGGGCTGTAACAGAATTCATTTACGGCGATCCAGAGGGTGCAGCGGTATGGGGACCGTTATTTGATGGTATTAAAGGGCAACTAAATGCTACATTCCGTAAAGATAGCATTTCACAACTTAAATTAACAGCGTTTATTCCATTAGCAAACGACATGTTGAAACTTGGACCGGTATGGGTAGAACGTTATGTTCGTACAATGATTACAGAAGCAATGAAAGTGGGTTTAGAACGTGGATTTGTAGCTGGTACAGGTAAAAATGAACCTATCGGGTTATTAAAAGATCCAAGTGGAAGTGTTGTGAATGGAGTATATCCAGATAAGAAGCCAGTAGGCACTTTAACGTTCGAACCAGGTCGTAAAACAATCAATGAATTAAAAGGTGTTGTTAAACTACTAGCTAAAAAATTAAATGCTGATGGTTCGGATGCAGATCGACCAAAAAATATTGCTGGTAAAGTAGTTATGGTAACTAATCCGTTTGATACTTTTGATATTCAAGCGAACGCAACAATTCAAAATGCGGCTGGAGTATATGTAACAAGCTTGCCATTTAATCCGATCCTTACAGAATCGGTGTTTGTACCTCAAGGGAAAGTATTATTCTTTGTTAAGGGTCAATATGTTGCAGCGATGGGTGGAACAGAGCCAATCAAAAAATATGAAGAAACACTAGCTTTAGAAGATGCGACAGTTTATATTGCTAAACAATATGCTACAGGTAAACCAAAGGATAAATACACTTCACAAGTTTACACATTGAAACTTGAAGAAGTAACGCCACCAACACAAGGATGATGTGAATGGATACAGTAATTTCAAATGAAATATTACAGCAATACAAAGATAGGATGCGATTAGGTGATGATGAAGACGATAACCTAAGACGTATCCTTTTTGCATCCAATGAAGCTCTAATAAAAGTGTGTGGATCATATGACATAACCAAAGATGAGACGTTCAAAGAATTAGTCTTTGAGCGTTCTCGTTATGTTTACAATGATGCACTTGAGTATTTTACTAAGAATTTTTTAACCGAAATTAATAGTTTTGGCATTGCAAAAGCTTTAGAAGAAATTAAATCGGACGGTGAGTAATATGCGTCCTTTTCAGTACAAAAAACCACTGAATACAGGTGATTTTAGGAATCGAATAAGCATTGAACAACCTGTAGTAATAAAAGATGAATTGAACCAAGTAATCGAAACATCTTGGCAGGAATTAAAAAAAGCCTGGTCAATGATAAAAACGGTGAAAGGATCTGAGTACATTGAAGCTTCAGCTTCACGGGCTACTCGGATTTATCGATTTGTAATCCCATATACAACAGGAATTACAGAAGAAATGCGAATTAAAATGAAAGAACGTATCTTTGACATTATCGAACCGCCAATGAATGATGATGAAATGTACCAAACATTGACCATTATCGCAAAGGAGCATACTTAATATGAATGATTTTGCGAGCGATCTTGCTAGAGAATTACAAAGATATGTAAATGTTTTGGAAGAAAACTTAGAAAATGAAATTGATGAAGTGGGAGATATTGCTGTAGGTAAGTTAAAGCAAAATAGCCCTAAAAAAACAGGCGCTTATCGTAAAGGATGGCGTAAGAAAAAAGAAGGTAATGGCGTTGTCCTTCATAATACGCAAGGACAATTAACGCATCTTTTAGAAAAGGGACATGCGAAAGTGGGTGGTGGTCGAGTTCCAGCACAAGTACATATTCGCCCAGTTGAAGAGTATGTAATTGACGAATTGCCAAGACGTATTGAAAGGACGGTCGGGCAATGACATTAGGTGAATTAACAAAAATCCTAGAAGCTACAGGTTATCCTGTGGCTTATTCGTATTTTACAGCAACGCCAACTAATCCAGTTCCAGCACCACCTTATATTTGTTTTCTTGTGGACGGATCAGCAAATTTAATGGCTGATAACAAGGCCTATCACAAGATAAACGATTTAAATATTGAGCTTTATACAACTAGGAAAGATTTAGTTGCAGAAGCCAAACTTGAAAAAGTCCTAGACGATTATGAGATTCCTTATGAATCGTATGGGACTTTTATTGAATCTGAAAAAATGCATCAAAAAATTTATGAAACGAGGTTGATGTAGGTGAATAAAGAAAATAAAGTTACGTTTGGTCTGAAGAATGTACATTATGTTCCATATGATGTTCAAGATTTTTTAGTGAAATTTGGTACACCAATTCCACTACCCGGTGGAGTTGAATTAACTTTTGAACCACGTGGTGATTTAATTGAGTTCTATGCTGATGACATGCTTTACTATGCAGCAAGTAATAACCAAGGTTACGATGGAACACTATCTATTGCGACTATTCCGGAGCAATTTGCTATCGATGCATTAGGCGAGCAATTAGATGAAACAGACGGTGTATTAAATGAATTAGCTGATGCCAAAGGAAAATCATTTGCATTACTATTTGAATTCGATGGCGATGTGAACGCAACGCGACATGTTATGTATAACTGTGCGGCAAGTCGTCCAACAATCGCATCTAAAACAAAGACAAACTCAGCTGAACCGAATACAAATGAATTGAAATTTGTTTCTAGTCCAATTGTTTTAGCACCTGGTGGAAGACCAATGGTTAAAACAAAAACAACTTCTAAAACAACTCAAGCAATTTACGATAACTGGTACAAAGAAGTGTACGTTAAAAAACCAGCAGCACCAAAAGGAGCGTAATAGTAAATGGAAAAGACAATTACAATAGACGGAAAACGAGTCAGATTAAAAAGTACAGCGGCAATAGTTAAACGATATAAAGCACAATTCAGACGTAATTTATTTGCAGATATGATGGGGTTAGGAGCAATTAGTACGTTAACTTCACCAGATGGATCACAACAACCTATCGATACATCTAATCTTGATTTAAGTAAAGTGGATTTTGAGCTTGTTTATGATTTGACTTGGTTATTCGCTAAAACGGCTGATTCCAGTATTCCTGATCCTATGACGTGGCTGGATGAATTTGAAGAATTCCCAATTGAAGAAATCATGCCAGACATAATGGAACTAGTTCAAGTCACTATGGGAGCAAAAAAAAAATAACAGCAAATAATGAAAAGCAAGGGACATTCAGTGATGAAGAATTAACCACTGATTTGTTCCTTGCTCTTTGTTATAAAGCGAAATTAACGCATTGGGATTTAGAAACCATGACAATCGGTGATTGTTTTGATTACATCGCTGAGTTTGCTGAAATGGAGAACCCAGACAAAGAAAAAGTTAGAAAAGCAAATCAAAAAGACTTTGATTCATTCTAAGAAATGAGGTGAGAAAATGGCCGGAAGAATTAAAGGGATTACGATAGAAATCGGCGGGAATACTCAACCGTTACAAAATGCTTTAAAAGATGTAAATAAACAAAGTGAAGCTTTGACTAAAGAATTAAAAGATGTTGAGCGCCTATTAAAATTTGATCCAGGTAACGTGGAAGCTTTGGCTCAAAAACAAAAGTTACTTACACAACAAATTGAAAATACAACACAAAAGCTAGATAAATTGAAGGCAGCGGAACAACAAGTACAAGCTCAATTTCAAAAAGGTAAAATTTCTGAAGAACAATATCGTGCATTCAGACGTGAAATTGAATTTACAGAAGGGTCACTTAATGGTCTTAAAAATAAACTAGGAAACATGAAAGCTGAGCAAGAGAATGTAGCGAGTTCCACAAGGCAATTAGAAACATTGTTTAGAGCTACAGGAAAAAGCGTTGATGATTTTGCAGGAGCATTAGGAAATCGTCTTGTGAATGCAATTAAAAGCGGAACAGCTACAAGTCGCCAATTAGAACAAGCGATTGGGATTATTGGTCGTGAAGCATTAGGAACTGAAGCAGATATTGAGAAATTACAAAGAGCGTTACGATCTGTGGATGCTGGTAATTCAATACAACAAGTACGAAATGAATTACGAGACTTACAACATGAAGCCCAAAGAACGCAAAGGGAATTTCAAGAATTAGATATTGGTTTAGAAAACGTACTTGGTGCAATGGTAGCTGGTGGTGGAATTGCCGGGACAATTGAAAAAGCACTTGATATGTCTAAGTTAAAAACAAAGATTGATATTACTTTTGATGTACCTGAGTCCTCCAAAAAGTCAGTAGAAGAAGCTATTAGAGGTGTCGCTACTTATGGAGTTGATGCCGAAGCATCTTTAGAGGGCGTGCGCAGGCAATGGGCTTTAAATAAAAATATTAGCGATGAAGCTAACGCATCTATAGTAAAAGGCGCAGCGGTAATTGCAACATCTTATGAAGGTATAGATTTTACAGAGTTAATACAAGAAACATATGAAATAGGAAATGAATTAGGGATAACTCAAGATAATGCCCTTGGTATGGTTGATGCGTTGTTAAAAATGGGATTTCCACCAGAGCAACTAGATATTATTGCCGAATACGGAAGTCAGCTGACTCGTGCAGGTTTTAAAGCGGAAGAAGTCCAAGCGATTATGGAAGCAGGCGTTGAAACAGGTAGTTGGAATTAGATTATAGTTCCCTTGTATGGTGACATACAATGAAAAACTCCTTTAATTCAGTGAAACTCTCAAATGAGACAATACTGAGCGAAGCCTTTTAATTAAGGAACGTGCAACGACTAGTCGAAAGACGTAGGGTGTAAGCAAATGGCACTCGAAACGGGGAGCAACTCAAGTAGTTGAAGATATAGTCTAATCTATGCGGTGACGTATAGCAGTTCATAAGAGAACGGGCGTGACGTTGCGAATCACGTTGAATATAAATGATTGATAATCTCTTAGATGGGCTTAAAGAAGGAAGGATTCAATTAACTGAATTTGCTCAAGGTGCGGATAAGGCTTTGAAAGAAGCGCTAGATGGTTCTGGGATTGCCACAGAACAAATAGAAAAGTGGGGTGCAGCTGTCGCTAAAGGTGGAAGTGATGGTTCGAAAGCTATGGTAGAAGTAGCTAAAGCAATTGAAGGGATAGAAGATCCAGTAAAAAGAAATCAAGTGGGGGTTAAAGTTCTAGCCACTATGTTTGAAGACCAAGGACAAAATTTAACTAACACTTTAATAAGTGCTTCAGAAAAAACCGTAGACTTCCAGAAGAATCAGGATAAATTGAATGAATCTATTAAAAAAATGGATGCAAGTCCAGCGGTTAAATTTCAAAAAGCAATGGGTGATTTACAGATGGCGCTGAAACCAGTTCTTGGAGTTGTAGCAGATCTAGTCTCTAAATTCGCTGAATGGATTTCTAATAATCCAGAATTAGCAGCGACATTAGCGACTATCGGAGTAGCTATCGGTGTGATTTCCGGTGCGATTATGGCACTTGCGCCTATAGTTGTGACCGTCATGAGTATCTTCGGGATTGGAGCGGCTGCAGCGGCTGGATTTGTTGCGGCTATTCCCCTTATCATAGCCGCTATAGCAGCCATAGGTATTGCGATTTATAAAAACTTTGATGATATTAAACAATGGATTATAGATACTTGGGATTCTATTACGGAATATTTAGTAGGAGTTTGGGACGGTATCGTGCAATCATCCAGTGAAGCTTGGAATTCATTTTTAGAAACAATGCATGCATTCTTTGATCCAATAGGTCAGTTTTTTAGCGATTTATGGACAGGGATAGGTGAGGTATGCAGCAGTGCATGGAGTTCGATTGTTGAATTCTTTTCTGGAGCTTGGGCTTCATTCACAGAAATGATGCATAGTTTCTTTGATCCGATAGGCGAATTCTTTAGTAACTTATGGTCTGGAATTGTGGAAACAGCGTCTTCCTGGTGGACTTCTTTAGTTACAACGGCTTCCGAATTGTGGGGAACACTCGTACAAGCTTGGCAAGATACTTGGAATACCATTGTTACCGTTTTAGATCCAATCATTTCATTTATCGCAACAGTTTTAGAAGCAGGTTGGCTACTTATTCAGGCAGGGGCGCAAATTGCTTGGGCAGCTATAAGCCAATATATTATTCACCCAATTCAAGAGGCTTACAATTGGGTGAGTACAACAATCAGTGAAATGGTTACTTGGCTTGGTACACAATGGGAAATTGCAAAAGCTGTGGCACAAGTAGCCTGGGGGTTATTTAAGCAATATATCATTCAACCAGTCGTAGACACTTGGAACTTAGTAAAAGAAAAGTTCAGTGATTTAGTTTCATGGCTAAATTCACAATGGGAGACAATAAAATCATATACATCAGCAGCGTGGAATTTGGTAAAACAGTACGTCATTCAACCTGTCCAAGAGTTGTGGAATACAACCAAGCAAAAACTTGGAGATTTAGCTAATTGGATATTAAGTAATTGGGAAACGATAAAATCTTATACACTTACAGCTTGGAATTTAGTGAAACAATACGTAATTAATCCAGTAACTGAAACGTATAATCAAGCCAAACAAAAATTTACAGACTTATATAATTCAGCGCAAGAAAAATTCAATGCTGTAAAAAATGCAGCACAAGAAAAATTCGATGCGGCTAAACGTAATATCATTGATCCAATCAAAGAGGCGGTTGGTAAGGTAGAAGAATTTATTGGGAAAATTAAAGGTTTCTTTAGTGATTTGAAATTAAAGATTCCAAAGCCTGAAATGCCTAAACTGCCGCATTTCAGCTTACAAACAAGCACAAAAAATGTTTTAGGTAAAGATGTTACATTCCCATCCGGAATCGACGTAGATTGGCGTGCAAAGGGTGGTATCTTCACTAAACCAACTATCTTCGGAATGAATGGAGGAAACCTACAAGGTGCAGGGGAAGCCGGAAAAGAAGCGGTACTTCCATTGAATAGAAAAACTTTAGGTCAAATTGGTGAGGGCATTGCCGCAACAATGGTTGGCACTACTGGGAGTATGAATCAACTCATGAATGATATGAGCCGTATGATGGCTAGTTCTATGAGCCAATTGTCAGAGCTAAAAAGCGTTATGAGCGGTGTATATGGAAATATGTCAAATAGTAGACAAGCTATGATTGTTAATGCAGCAGGGGCAATGAGTGTTCCCGTTATAAATGCAGGTGGTCCCGTTCCTACTTCTCCACAAGATATGATTGTACAAGTTGTAGTAGATCAGCCGGTTATCGTGGATGGTCGCACAGTTCAACGTGTTGTTAAAAAAGAAAATTATCGCGAAGACAATATTAACTTTTTAAAGAGGGGGCAATAAATATTGCAGGATACAATACTTTTATTTAAGAATGGACAAACTTGCTCCCTTAGAAAAGATTACAATGTTGAAACTTTAGAATTAATAGTTGATCCACCTCGGAAAGAGTCGGACAAGATGAAGATGAAAGGGCAATTCGGCGTTCGTCATTACAATAAAAGTTATACAGAGCGAGGGTGTCAATTAAGGGTTCTTGTGAATACAGGGGATATTGAGGGCGTATATGAAAAAAGAAATGAACTATACGCCCTATTTGGTAGATTAGAAGACTTTTATATTATTTATTCAAGAGAACCGAGCATACGACGACGTGTTGAGTATGAAGACATGAAAATTAATCGTCCGTCCGGTTCTTTAATGTTTGAAATTGTTATTGAATTCTCTATACCTGATGGTTTTGGAGAAAGTATCTTTAGATCAACAGATGTAAAAGAATGGGATGCGAATAAATTTGCATGGGGCATGGGTTTAGAATGGGATGATGCATACGATTATACATTCAAAGATAAAATGTTCTATTTCAAAAATATTGGGACGATGGAAATTAATCCATCGCAACACGATATTATATGGCGAATTAAATGTGATCCACGTTATGTGAAAATTACTAACTTCACAACAAATGATTCATTGACTATTAATAATCCTAGCGCAGTATCACAAGGAATCATTGTAATGAAGGGACTTCATATTGAAGACGAATATGGTCGGAATTTAGTTCGTCATGCTGATGCTGGAGAAATTCATCTTGCGCCAGGTATCAATCAAATTAAAATCGAATCCTCTTCATTCCATTGGTGTGAAATTGATTCGAAATTCTATTACTTGTAAGGGGTGAGAATGTGGACAGAAAACATCATATTAATAGTTCTATTAACGCTGATGAACGAATGCAATTAAACGAAGAAATTGATTTGATTTATAGTGGCATAACTAAGAATGCTATTAATCATATAAATTTAGAGGATACGTTTAATAATTTCTTAGAACGATACGGGACTGATAAAACAACATTGGAAAAAATGATTCTAGATGGTGATACGAATGTCTTGCATATAGTAGAAAAACTAATATCAGATTTCTTAGTAGCAAATCCGTCTAGTTTTGATGAAGTGATTGCAGCTAGGTTAGGCGAAAAAACATTACGTGAATTTAACCAAAAAATAAAAACGAAATTGGATACTACAGATGTGTTTCAAAAGGTTAAGTTAACGGACGATGTAGGACTCGCTTTGTCAGTCACGGATGTAACCGAATTAACAGGGAAATCAGGATTTTTCCGATATATTGCAGGAGCTAAAGGGATGCCACCTAGTAGCACTGAAGGAGTAGGGTTCTTTGTTGCTAACGATAAGACAGGTGTTTCAGTCCTTGCTATGGACAAGACAACCAAACGCTTATTTTTGCGCTTAGATACAGAATGGCGAGCATTGGCTTTTGAAGGTGCTTATGATGATATTAAACAAGAAGTGAACAATGTAAAAGGTGCTCATACTTCTTTAGAGGTTGCGATCCGCTCCATGATTCCTTACAACAGTGTAAAGTATTACGGAAATGATAATGCAGCCTTTCAGAAAGCACTAGATGAGTCGGAAGGTAAGACATTAGATATTCCAGCAGGAAAATATACGATTGGTGATTTAAATATCCCAAGTAACCTTAGTATTCGGGCTGATCCGAATGCTATTTTTATTTTAAAAGCAGGTAGTACCACATTTTTTAACAATAAAGACACCGTGAATATCGGTGGATATGATAAAACACGGGGAATTACCTTTGAAGGTGGTAAGTTCGATATACAAAAAATCAAAGATGCAAAAACCTTTGTTTTATCACATTGCCAAGACATAAAAATTGATACGAAAGTTATCAATGGTGGTGAATCACAATCATATGTCGTTTTAAATGCTGTAAAAGATGCAGAAATCAATATAGAAGCGGCAGATTGTAGCGCTACGACATCCATAGGAGCAACAGTTGGGCTTTATGTATTCAATGATAAAAATACGCTCACAAATCAAAATACGAAGCCTTACGACCTTACACCTTGTGACAACATAACCGTAAACCTCAAATTAAAAAACGTAAAAAAAGGATTTGTGGAAATTACGCCTATTGATAAAATCATTCATAAAAATATAAATTATAATGTCCAAGCTGAAAACGTATCAGAAGAGCTTGGATTATTTAATAATGTTTCTTATTTCAAAACAGAAAAAATAATCGGAAACGATATAGGAAATGGTTTGATTTTCCAAATATTAAATGATGTTTGCGAAGATTTTACAATTGAAGGCGTAAATGTTCGGAATGGAAAAAATAAAGAAACATCGCGCGGTATTTGGTTTAAAAGTAAGGATGGCGACACCGCGCCACGTTATGAAAATGTACGTATTATTAACCCAGTTATACGAGCGTGTAACAAGGGGATTACTACTGATTATGGCAGGGGCGTACGTATTGTGAATCCTGATGTACAAGGATGTTGGGAAGATGGTGTATGGAATTACTTCACTTTAGATTGGGCACTTCATGGCGGCATGTTGCAATCTAATAATAAAGTGGGTTGGGCTTCACGAGCAGACTTACATATAGGAGAAATTGCAATAGGTGGTGGAAATAAAAAGACATTCCGTTCTATTGTTTCTGAAGTGCAGGCAAGGACAATTCGTGTGGAAAATTTACAAGACGGTCGAATTTCAGCAATTTGCAAAGGAGGTTCTTTTGTGAAAGATGGTTCTGATTTTAATAATAAATTCGATGTGTTAGAAGTGGGTTGGTAAGATATGAAACGAGTGGAAAGACCAAAAATTGAACAACTTTCTACAGGCGATCAGTTTCATCTTGTAGATATGAATGTATTTGAAGTGATAGAGGGCAAAAATGAACCGTCCTCTATTCGTTTTGAAGTTCCAGATACAGAAAATAATAAAAGGGTATTTGAATATGTAGAGGACAGAAACCTACTTGTTTTTGAAGGACAGTATTACATTCTATTAGTCAATAAATTAAATGAATTAGGGTTTAAAGATTGTGATGCGATTCAAGTTGGTGCAGAATTGTCTAGACAAACACAAGAACAAAAAATTACAGGGTATCTTTCTATTGAAGAAGGGCTTGCTCATATTTTCAAAGGGAGTAATTTCAAATATATTAACCAGTGTTCTCCAAAGAATCAGGTACATTTTGAAAACTTTGGTGGCGCAAACAGAATGAGCATGATTCAGAACTTAATCAAACGATACGATATCGAATGTATTTTTGATAATATGACCGTTATTTTTGCGGATCGTATTGGAAAAACAACAGATAAATTATACAAGTTTGGATACAATGTGAATGCAATCGAGAAGACAACTGATGACAGCAATTGTTCGTTCTCTGTTTTGTTACTAGGACATACACCTTCGGAAGAAGAAGGTGGCGGTTCGCAATTTCAATATTATTATGAGTCACCCTTGAAATACCAAATGCCAGAACTTATCCGTCATCGACAAGCTGAAAATATTGAAGATGACAAAATTAAAGATAAGGAAACAGCGTTAAAAAGATGTAAGGAAGCTGTTGAAGATATTCCTATTGTTTCTATTACGGTAGATCATAAAGAAGCTAGTTTCGATGATACAAATGAACCTAAAGTTGGAGATAAAGCAATTTTACAGCATCATAAGTACAATATGGATTTCGATGTACGTGTAGTAAAACGCAGACGTTATCCATTTGAGCAAACACCAAATGTCTATGAATTTAGCAATAATCGTGATGAATTGGTGGATCGTACAGAAGAACAAAAGAAATGGACTTCTGACATTCTATCTGTTGTAAAAGAATTGGATAAAAAGTTATTAGAACAATCTACTGATTATACCAAACGACTTAATAAAATTACGGAAGAAAAGGTTGAAGAAGTAAAGAAAGAAAGCGAAGCAGCAAAAGAACTTGCTGAATTAGTAAAAGAAAATCAAAAAAACTTTCAAACTACTATCGTGGAAAGTAATGTACCACCAACAGATTACTTAGAAGCAGGAAAGTCATTGTGGTTGGACACATCAAAAGGTAAGCCAGGCATTTTAAAGAAATGGAACGGTAAAACGTGGGATCCTATCATTGCTGATGTAGAAGCAATAAAAAATGAAACGTTACAGCAAGTTAATAAAGATATTGAGTCTACAAAAACAGAGTTAAACCAAAAGGTTCAAGAAGCGCAAAATCAAGCAACAGGACAATATAACGAAGTTACACAAAATTTGCAGGGTGTAACTCGTACTATTGCGAATGTACAAAATGAACAAGGTAATATAAGTAAAACAGTTTCTCAGATGCAGCAAACAAATGAAGGATTTAAAACATCTATAGAATCATTAACTAAAAAAGATGGTGAGATTAGTAGTAAATTAAATACAGTTGAATCAAATGTGGAAGGTACGAAAAAGACGATTTCAGAAGTTCAGCAAACAACAAGTGAACTTAAGAAAACAACAACGGAAGTTAAAGAACAAGCAGGAAAAATCAGCGAAAAATTAACTAGTGTAGAAACGAAAGTTAATAATGATAAAGCTGGAGGACGCAATCTTTTATTAGATTCAAATGTTAAATACGAAAAAACGGACTATTTAATTAACCAATTCACGCTGTCTGAAAACTTTTCTGTAGGTGAAGAATATACATTTGTAATTAAAGGTAGCGCTCCACAAGGTCAGAAATTTGGAATTTGGCAAAATGGCGGCTCAACTAATGTTGGATATGCAGAAAGTGTTTATGCGAATGGAGTTACCTATGTAACTTTTAAAGCTGTAGCAGCAACAAGTGGAAATGAAAGAAAGTTAAGTCTGTATAACTTTCCAAGTAACACTACAAAAGCCGTTGTAGAATGGGTTGCTTTGTATAAAGGGAACAAACCGCAGGATTGGACACCAGCTCCAGAAAATCAAGTAACAAATGCTGAATTTACTAAAAAAGCAACAGAGATTGAGAAGAGTGTGGAAGGCGTTAAAACTACTGTAACAGGTGTCCAAAACAGTCAATCTGGATTTGAAAAACGTATGACTACTGTGGAACAAACGGCAAATGGTCTTTCTAATTCTGTTTCGCAACTTGCGCAAACCACTGCGAACCAAGGTAAACAAATTACTGATGCAAATTCTAAATTAAATCAACAAGCAAAATTAATTGAAGCAAAAGTTACTATCAATCAAGTTCAAGATTATGTTGGCGGGTTTCAAATTCCAGCTTTAAAGAATACCGTTGATAAAAACCGTGAGGAATATCTGCAACAAATTGCTGACAAAGTAGCTAAGGCAGATTACAACAAGAAAACAACTGAAATTGATAATAGGCTTAAAATCAATGAAGAGGGTATTGGACTTTCTGCTAAAAAGACAGAAGTATATACGAGAGTAGAAGCCGATGGGAAGTATGCAACAACCGCGTATGTAAAAACAATGGAATCTCGTATTGACATTGCTGAAAGAAATATCAATCTTTCTGTTAAAGAAGGAAATGTTATTGCTGCCATAAACATTTCTAAAGAAACGATTCAATTAGATGCAAAAAGAATCAACTTAAAAGGTGCTGTTACAGCGGAATCCATCGCTAGTAAACTATTGGAAGGTATAACCATTCGAGCGATTGATCCGAATGATAAGAATAAAAAAGCAGAAATGACAGCAGGTGGTAACATATTTTCGGAGTGGAAAACCATACCCTCAAGTATGAATGGACAAACTGCTCGTTTTGAAACAGGGTTACAAGGCGGCGTTCTATATGCTAAAACATATGGATCGGATGGAAAAATACGTTATGAAATGGAAACAGAAGCACGAGGTTCCTATTTTTCGGTTGGTAATGAAAATGCATCTTATGGAGCACAAGGATTTACGGTAAGAGATAATGCAAGCGGAAAATACGTTACAGCAGGTGGTAACAGTCCGCTTTATGATAATGAACCATTTATAGAAGTTGGTTGGAATCAAAAAAGCTTAACCGCAGCGGTAACAGCAGAAGGCCTAGAAATTAAACGAGATAATTATGGTGGAGTTCGTGGAACAATTCGAAATCTGGATCAGCGAATGATTATGGAAGCGAAAAAGTGGAGTGAAAATGGACTTATTGTTCACAATGACTATTCTTTATTTAAATATGGTGGTAAAGAGTTAATGGCAATTAAGGCTTCTCCGTGGGGCGAAACTGATATCGTACTACAATATGTAACCTTGCGTAACGGTTCTGGAATGAATGGGTACTTACAAGTAATGAATGGACCAGCAAGTTCACATTGGGGCGTTATGGCATCTGAATTTAAAGTCGCATCTAAAAAAGCATATAAAACAGGTGGTAAACCACTTTCGTTTGATCCTTTAGAAAAAATCATGCAATTAGAGCCTAAGGAATATTTCCTTAAAGCTGATATGGAAAAGTTATATGAAATGAGAGAAAGCCGGAAAGATGGAGAATCAGTCCCAACAATAAGAGATATTCAAAAACGAATTGGTTTTTATGCAGATGATGTACCAATTGAATTTACAGACGCGGAAAGAAACGGTATTAATTCATATCCACTACAAACTATTACCGTTGCGGCATTACAAAAACACGTAAAAGAAACGGATGAAAGATTTAATAAATTAGAAAAGGTGATTAATGATGAAAATAACAGCAAACGCAGAAGTTTACGCAAAAGTGGTGGAAGAACAACTAAACGAAGCTATTCGAGAGAAAAACATTTATTTTGCACGAGTAATCGAACTAGAAGCGGAAAACCAAAAATTAAAAGTAGAAAATGAGAAATTGAAGCCAAAGTCTACGAATAAGTAAGGCTTTTATTTTTGAATAAAATACGGCTTTTATAACCAAACGAAGCATGCTTATAGCAGGCTTTTTATTTTTATTAAAGGAGTGAAAAGATGGATCGTATTGATGTATTAATGAAAACACTCATATTCGCATTCGGTGGCTTTTGCGGATGATGGGATTTGACATTACAAGTTTTAGTCACAATAGCAATTATTGATTACGCTACAGGAATGATTGCCGCAACTATACTTGGAGAATTAAAAAGTGAAATTGGGTTTAAAGGCATCGCAAAAAAAGTGGTGCTTTTTTTGTTGGTTGGAGTAGCCCCTCAAGTAGATATTGCAATTGGAAGTAATAGTGCGATCCGTGAGGCGACCATTTTCTTCTTCATGGGTAATGAATTGTTATCAATCTAAGAAAATGCTGGAAGTATGGGCATCCCTTTACCTTCAACATTAACAAATGCTGTTGGAATTTTAGTTTTGGTAAGAGCAATAAGACGAGCTCTGAATATATTAATAAAAAAGGAGGTGTTGAGTAATGTATAACCTAATTACTGTCCATGCAGGACATAACTTTTATGTTGTTGGTGCAAGTGCGAATGGATATAAAGAGGAAGTTGAGACTAGAAGAGTTAAAAATCGTGTTCTTGAGCTGCTAAGACAGGTTGGTCAAAATTGTGTTGATACAACTGATGAAGACGGAAGAACACAGCAACAAAATCTTGCGAATATCGTTAGGAATTGTAATAGTCATCCGAAAGCTGGTCGTTTAGATATAGCAATTCATTTTAATCAAGGCGCATCAGAAGTTGGTGGGACAGAAGTTTGGTATTATGACCAATCTGAGTTAGCGCGAAAAATGAGTGCAGAGGTTGCGGCAGCAATGGGAATTCGTGATCGTGGTCCGAAAGAAGGAAAAGAGTTAGCTGTTTTAAATGGTACAAATGCTCCTGCTATTTTAATAGAAGTAGCGTTTTTAGGTCATAAAGGAAACATGGATGCATATGAACGTAATTTTGATAAAGTGGCACAAGCAATTGTTAAAGTGGTTACAGGAAAACTTGCAGATATAGGAGATAATAATCCAATTCCAGATGTGGATACACGTCAGAATGTTTCGTTACCGCCTGATTGGCAAACAAACAATTTAGGTTGGTTAAGATGCGTAGAACGTCAATCTTGGGTGTATAAGAATCCCAATGAACTTGCAGAAGTAGCTGGTAAAATCCCTTTCGGTAGTGGACATGTTTATTTAGCAAACGCATGGGATGGAAAACGTTTCTGGTTTAAAATAGCAAATGATAATTGGGTACCTGAAACAGCAGTCCTTATTGAAAAAGACGGAAAAAGTAAGGGTGTTATTTGGAATACTTGGAATGGATTAGAATGCTATCACCATGCAAATTACAATAGCGGAATCCGTGATCGTGTGGGCGTTGGACAATGGGAAGTTGAGTTACGTGATGATAATTGGATCTACATTAAAGATAAAGGTTGGATTGAATTTGACGAAAAAGTTATTCGTTGGATTCGATAAGACAAAAGCCGTCCTGTAGGGCGGCTTATTTTACTTAAAAAAGGGTGAAAACAGTGGAAGAGCAAATTTTTAATTCGATGATTCAACAAGGTGCATTCGCGGCGTTATTTGTGTGGATGCTTTTTACTACGCAAAAAAAGAATGAACAACGTGAAGCACAGTATCAAGCAGTCATTCAAAAGAACCAAGAAGTAATTGAAGAACAGGCGAAAGCATTTGGGTCCATATCTAAAGATGTAACGGAAATTAAGCAGCAAATTTTTGCTGACGATAAAAAATAAAAATGTGAGGTGGATAATTTTTTGAAACAGGTACGTTTATTTTCAACAATCGATAGGGAAACAGAAAAGAAAATTCAAAAAGAAGTTGTTAGTATTTTAAAGAGTTATTGTGCTTTAAAAGTGTGTTATGAGAATGAGTTAGAACAAAAAAGAGCAGGCGTAACCTTGTTTACGGAATTACTAGATACAAAACAAGTGAATCAAATGAAGCTTAGACAGATAGAGAGAACATTGCGAAATAGCTTGGATAAAGATGAATATAGTATTATTCAGATGAAATATTTAAATAATAAGAAGCTAAAGGACGACTATATTTATACAAACTTATTAATGACCAGAGATACTTTCTATAGAAAGAAAAAAAGTGCTTTTTATTTAATTGCTATGTCTTTAGGAATTATTTAAAAGTAACGATAAAATTCAGAGAAAATGAGGAGATTTTAGTGGATTTTTGATTTTATATTCAAAGGTAAACTTAATATTGAATTGAAACACAATCAAAAAATAAAGAAAAGGTGGATTTGTAAATGGGTAAAATTGCTGATTTCTCATATCATAATGGAACGATTGATTGGGGACAAGTAAGTAAAGAACTTGATCTTGTAATCTTACGTGCTCAATATGGTTCTAATAAGCCAGATAATAAATATAAAGAGTATGTCACAGGCTGTAAAGCATATGGTGTTCCGCATGGGGCGTATGCGTATGGAGTTTATGTGAGTGTTGAAGATGCTGTTACAGAAGCTGAGGATTTCATGAAACGTGTGGATAAAGATGCAAAGTTTCTTGTCCTCGATGTTGAAGATGATACTTTAGCAAGCTGTGGTCCAGATAAATTAGCAGAAGCTTCGCAAGTTTTTATTGATACATGTAAAGCTGCTGGTTGGAAAGTGGGATTATACATTTCACATCATATGTATGAAATGTATGGATTAAATAAAGTTGAAGCAGATTTCCTTTGGATACCTAGATATGGAACTAATGATGGAAATCCACAAATAAAACCGGACTATTCATGTGATATTTGGCAGTATACGGATAAAGGCACACTACCGGGAGTAAGTGGAAGTGTTGATTTAAATATGCTGAATAGCAATAAAACACTCTCATGGTATTTAGATAAAAATAATGGAGGGAATAATATTACAGGTGGTAATGAAGGTGGACAAGTTAAGCCAGTTCTGCCGCTTGGATATTTAAAAATTAGTGCAGAAGAATCGTGGGTATATGAAAAGCCGGATGAAAATTCAAAAGTTGTAAAAAAAGTATATAAAGATTCTCGACATAATTATTTAGCAAATGCATGGGATGGTAAGCGTTTCTGGTTTAAAATCGCGGAAAATAATTGGATTACAGAATATGATGCTGCAATCGAAAAAGATGGTAGAAGTAAAGGGGTTATATGGAATAATAAAGAGGGATTGGAATGTTTCCATTATTCCATTGCAGAAAGTGGAGTTAGAAGCCGTATTGGCATTGGACAATGGGAAGTTGAATTGAGAGAGAATAAAGATTGGATTTATATTAAAGACAAAGGTTGGGTATATTTTAACGAGTCTTATATTAAATGGATTAGATAATAAAAAAAGCCGTCGTGAGACGGCTTTTTTTATATTAGTATTCCCTTGGACTACCAGTATAAGCTCTATATTTAGGTAATTGTGTAGATTTCTTCAATTTAGGTGCTACTTTACCTACAATATATGGTCCGAATTTTAATTTGTTCAGAAGGAATACTATTGGAATTGGCAGAAGTAGACCAACAAAGAAATTTATAAATAAGGAACCAAGAACCGTATCAATTTGAGGTATTGCCCCTAGTATGAAAACACTTACGGTATCAAGTAAAAACGGATGTAATAAATAGATACCGAAAGAATAGCGGTTTATAAGTTTAAGGAATTTAGGTATAAGAGTTACATTTGATGCAATATAGAAAAATAATAATATTGTAGATATAGTAAATAAGAAAATATCAATTCTTTTTGAACTAATATCAGTTATAATATTATATTTTTGGAATAAAATTATCATGGTACCAGTTAAAACCCATGAATACAATATCTTCTTTGGGTGCTTAGCCAACCAATCTTTAAAGGATTCGTAGTGGGCACCAGCATAATAGCCCATAAAAAAGAATGCAATCCATCCTGGGAATGGAATCCAAGAATATCGATACCAAATATATTCAGTATCAACATTGGGTATATCAAATGGTTCAACAAAATTAAAGAAGCCCAGATATACAAAATTTATAAGCACCGAGAAAAACATAACGGTACGAAGGGAGAAATATTTTTCCACTTTTTTAAAAATCATGTGTAGAAAATAAAATTGGAATATTATCAAAATGAAATAGCCATGGTAATCCCCTAAAATAACATTTCTAGTGGCTTGAACTAGAATTGAATGCAGACCGTCTTCATAATTCGACGTAATCGCATAAAAAATCCCCATAAATATAAAAGGTAGTAATATAAATTTTATCCTTTTTAACATGAAGTTATTGGGTAGCTTATCTTGATAATTATAAGCTATTACAAATTCAGATATGAATACAAACATTGGTGTACCATACATGAGTAATAACTGCAAATAAGCTAAAAATAGTTCTAGTGTACTTTCTGATTCAAAATTTGCAGGGTTTTTAGTTATAGAATGTATAAGTAAAACACTTATACACGCTATGCTTCTTAAAATGATAATTTCTGTAGACTTATTTTTCATACATACCACCTTTAATATAAACTATAGAAAAATTAAATGCGTAAACATATATGCTTATTTTGATATGAATGGAATTATAAATAAAAAACCTCATATCGTTCTAAAAAGATATTATATTAAACGCATTCACTTTACTGTAAGATGTTAATATAGTTAATTATATTCATAGTTTTACTCCTGTGTCAAAACAATAATTACCGATTTTATATATAGGTAATGTAAGATTTGTATAATTATTTTAAAATAAGTTAATTAATGTATATAATGTAAAAAAAACATAGAAAAAGAAGGGGTGTTTGAATAACGCCCCTTCTTTTTTGATAATTATAATATAACAAAATACTGATTTTTACGGAAATAGTACAATTTTTTTATAAGTTGTTTGCTTCCTGAATCAGTGCAGAAACATCTTGTATAGTTCCGGTTTCAAACTCGTTAATATGAGTTTTAACTGCAAGTTTAAACTGTTTTAATTGATCTGTAGTACCACCTTTTTTTTCTAATTCTTTAACATATTTAAGAACAAAACTAAGATCTTCGTTTATTCCTTTTATATTATCTTGGTTTAACTCCCCATCATTTGTTTCTTTCCAGATCTCTATCTCTTCATCTAATTGGCTGAGTATATTATTAATAAAGCTTTTTAATTGTTCAACATCATTTGATGACTGATTATTCGCGATGTTTGTTTTTATATTATTTTGATCTGTTTTTTTTATAGTATTATTTGCTTGGTCATGCGCATCATCACAGCCAGTCAATCCGAGAAAAAGTGAGATAGATGTGATAAGTATTAAGTATTTTTTCAAATCAAAACCCCCTATTACTATAAATAAATCATTATCAAGAATGCTTACTGATTATTGTTTATTATAATAAGTAAATAAGAGATGAACAAGAGGAGGAAAAGATGGATTTAGAAAATGAGGTTTTTTAGTGAGTAATGCTGTAACACAATTATAAAAATTTTATTAGTTTATATTAATTCATCACTATATCTTTTTTAATAGAAGAAAAAATACAATATACGATTCTCTTTCTTGGCAGAGTATGTAGATACAGGTGAGGAATTTACAATAGAAGAAAAATGAAAAATTCATTAGCTTTGTTATCACCCTGTTGGTAACAACCTCATGCGCCTAATGGCAACAAAAAACATCTATTTCGTCCCATTCGGCCAAGATGCACCAGAGAAAAAACCGAACTCAATGGTAGCTCGCATGGAGCTGCTGGAAGATACAGTGTTAGAAGCGTTGCAAGGAAAGCAATTGCAACCGGTTGTCGTAGAAAAATTCAGATATATGAATTAAAAAACGAAAAAAAACGGACAATTTTTGATGAAACCATCATTCTTACTGTAGAATATGATAAAATTAACGTTATTAAGATTAGAAGGGGTATTGTATACTCCTTCTGATTCTAAGTTATAGAAGGATTGGTATCTAGAAAGGGGCATAGTGATGGAAAAGCAAAAAACTTTTCATGTCGCTGTAGTTGGAGCAACCGGCGCAGTTGGTGAACAAATGTTAAATACTTTAGAGAAACGAGAATTTCCAATTGGGAAGTTAACGTTACTTTCATCTAAACGATCTGCAGGTAAGAAACTTGTATTTAAAGGCGAAGAATTTACAGTTCAAGAGGCAAATCCTGAAAGTTTTGAAGGAGTAGATATCGCACTATTTAGTGCTGGTGGATCTGTATCAAAACAATTAGCGCCAGAAGCAGCAAAGCGCGGTGCGATTGTTGTTGATAATACAAGTGCATTCCGTATGACAGAAAACGTGCCACTTGTTGTACCTGAAGTAAATGAAAACGACTTAAAAGAACATAATGGTATTATTGCAAATCCAAACTGTTCTACAATTCAAATGGTAGTAGCTCTTGAGCCAGTTCGTCAGCAATATGGTTTAAAACGAGTAATCGTTTCCACATATCAAGCTGTATCAGGTGCTGGTGCGGCAGCGATTGAAGAACTTCATGAACAATCACAAGCAATCTTAAATGGTGAAGAAGTGAAGGCGAATGTTTTACCTGTATCAGGTGATAAGAAACATTTCCAAATTGCTTTCAACGCGATTCCACAGATTGATAAATTCCAAGATAATGGATTTACGTTTGAAGAAATGAAAATGATTAATGAAACGAAAAAAATTATGCATATGCCTGAATTAGAAGTAGCGGCAACATGTGTACGTTTACCAGTTGTATCAGGTCACTCTGAGTCTGTTTACATCGAAGTAGAAAAAGAAGGTGTAACAGTAGAAGAATTCAAGAGCTTACTTGCAAATGCGGAAGGTATCGTTCTGCAAGATAATCCAGAAGAGCAGTTATATCCAATGCCAGCTACTGCAGTAGGTAAAAACGAAGTATTCGTTGGAAGAATCCGTAAAGATTTAAATAACGATAAAGGATTCCATCTTTGGGTCGTATCTGATAACTTATTAAAAGGCGCTGCATGGAATTCTGTTCAAATTGCAGAGCGCTTAGTAAAATTACAATTAGTGTAAACGGCTAAGAGAAGGTGCAAAATATGAAAATTATTGTTCAAAAATTTGGTGGCACATCCGTACGTGATGAAAATGGACGTAAGCATGCGCTTCATCATATAAAAAAATCGCTAGATGCGGGTTATAAAGTAGTTACTGTCGTATCTGCTATGGGCCGTAAAGGTGAACCATATGCAACTGATACTTTGTTAAGTCTTGTAAATCAAGAGGAATCCCGCATTTCTAATCGTGAGCAAGATTTATTATTATCATGCGGAGAATTAATCTCAGCAATCGTCTTCTCTAACATGTTAAATGAGAACGGTATAAAAGCAGCGGCATTAAATGGTGCACAAGCTGGTTTTGTAACAAATGAGGATTTTACGAATGCTAAGATTATTGAAATGAATTGCGATCGTGTACATGAAGAATTAGAAAATGTAGATGTAATCGTAGTTACAGGATTCCAAGGACAAACGAAAAAAGGTGATACGACAACACTTGGACGCGGAGGTAGCGATACTTCAGCTTCTGCATTAGGTGTTGCGCTTCATGCTGAATTTATTGATATCTTTACAGATGTAGAAGGTGTTATGACTGCGGATCCTCGCATTGTAAAAGATGCACGTCATCTTCAAACGGTAACATACAATGAAATTTGTAACATGGCATATCAAGGTGCAAAAGTCGTGCATCCACGTGCAGTTGAAATTGCGATGCATGCCAAAGTACCACTTCGTGTACGTTCTACGTATTCTGATAGTGAAGGTACGCTTATTTCAGCATCGGACGGTGCGACAAAAGGCCGTGATGTAGAAGAACGTCCTGTTACAGGTATCGCTCATGTATCAAATGTGACGCAAATTAAAGTGCTTGCAAAAGAAACAGCATATGATTTGCAACAGCATGTGTTTAAAGAAATGGCGAATGAAGGAATCAGTGTCGATTTAATTAATATTTCACCTACTGGGGTAGCTTATACGGTGAGTGATAGTGTATCAAGTCGTGCAGTTGAATTATTAAAAAACCTTGGATATGAGCCAATTGTGACAGAACATTGTGCAAAAGTATCTATTGTAGGAGCTGGAATGGCAGGGTACCCAGGGGTTACTGCGAAAATCGTTACAGCTTTAGCGGAAAAAGGTATTCAAATTCTGCAATCGGCAGATAGCCATACAACAATTTGGGTTCTTGTAAAAGAAACTGATTTAGTGGAGGCTGTAAATGCATTACATAGTGCGTTTGAGCTTTCAAAAGAAAAGCAACTGGAACAATAAGGAGTGAGACCATGATAGATTTTGGGACAATTGCAACCGCGATGGTAACTCCGTTTGATAAAAACGGAAATATCGATTTTGCGAAGACAACGAAATTGGTAAATTATTTAATAGATAACGGTACAACAGCAATCGTGGTAGGAGGAACGACAGGAGAATCTCCTACATTAACTTCAGAAGAAAAAGTAGCGTTATATCGCCATGTCGTATCTGTTGTCGATAAAAGGGTGCCCGTAATCGCTGGAACAGGTAGTAATAATACGCATGCTTCTATTGACTTAACTAAAAAGGCAACAGAGGTTGGTGTTGATGCAGTAATGCTAGTAGCACCGTATTATAACAAACCGAGTCAAGAAGGAATGTATCAGCATTTTAAAGCAATTGCTGAAAGCACGCCGCTTCCGGTTATGCTATATAACGTTCCAGGACGATCTATTGTACAAATCTCCGTTGATACAGTTGTTCGTTTATCAGAAATAGAAAACATTGTTGCGATTAAAGATGCAGGCGGCGATGTGTTAACAATGACAGAAATCATTGAAAAAACAGCGGACGACTTTGCGGTATACAGCGGTGATGATGGTTTAACGTTACCAGCTATGGCAGTTGGAGCGAAAGGTATCGTTTCTGTAGCATCTCATGTTATCGGAAATGAAATGCAAGAAATGATTGCAGCATTCCAAGCAGGAGAATTTAAAAAGGCGCAAAAATTACATCAATTACTTGTAAGAGTAACGGATTCATTATTTATGGCGCCAAGCCCAACGCCAGTAAAAACAGCGTTACAAATGGTTGGATTAGATGTAGGCTCTGTACGTTTACCACTTCTTCCATTAACAGAAGAAGAAAGAGTAACGTTACAATCTGTTATGCAATCTATCCCTCGTTAATAAAAAATGACCTAGTATAAAACTAGGTCATTTTTTTATGGTATGAAAATCTTTGCTGCTCTTTTTTACCTACCATATTACTCCATGTGTTTGATCGCTTTTTCATTATGTATTGCAACATATACAAGAAAATAATTGTACCCCCTTTAAATGAATCAAAAAAACATAGTTATTATAGGATAAACATTTGTATAAAAGTAATAAACTATCGATTCTATTTTTCAGAGGAATTGCCTCAAATGTGATGTGATTCATAAAAAAGCTTTATTTTATAAGTTTTTTTGTTCGATTCTAGAAGAATAAGTCTTGAAAATCCATATTATGAAATAAATTTAGTGTATTTATGGCTATTTCTTCAAAAAATTATGGAGTACAAAATCGAAGCAAATATAAAGGAAATACGTTCGATACTTTTGTTGTAATTCCGTTCTTTTACTTTCTCTTTCGCACGATTTAACTTGTGTTCTATTTCTTGTATCAGGTATAATATGGCTAAGTAGCTTAGTACGGGTATGCTTAGCAAAATTGGTAAAAATTATAATTTGATTACATTTTCATATCATATCGAATAAGATATTTGATTTATATAATGAAAGAGAGGTGAAACCTGGTTTAAAAAATAAATAAGGACATGATATCGCATAACGGTAAGGACATTCGTCTTGGACGGTGAATATATGGTGGTTGTAGAGTTTCCCCTGGTGTCTCTGCAATTTTAGTGAAATCAGTGTTTGAAAGATTTTTAAACCAGGCAACAACATGAAGAGAAAAGAGAATGAGTCTGTTAAAGTATTTGCTCTTGGTGGAGTAGGTGAAATCGGGAAAAACATGTACTGTGTTGAAATTGATTCTGAAATCTTTATTGTAGATGCAGGATTAATGTTCCCAGGAGATGAAATGTTTGGAATTGATATCGTTATTCCTGATATTACATATTTAGTGGAAAATCAAGAGCGAGTAAAAGGTTTATTTATTACTCACGGTCATGAAGATCATATTGGAGGTATTGTTTACGTACTTCGTAAATTATCTATTCCAGTGTATGCAACGAAATTAACGGTAGGACTTATACAAGAAAAACTTGGCGAAGCGGGTATGTTAGGCCGTGTAGACTTAAAAACGATCGATTCAAATTCAACAGTAGAGTTTAATACTACAACGGTGTCATTCTTTGGAACGACACATAGTATTCCAGATTCTGTTGGTGTTTGTTTCCATACATCAAAAGGTGCTATCGTATACACGGGAGACTTTAAATTCGATCAAACTCCAATTGGAAATAGTGGAGCGGACCTTGGGAAAATGGCACAAATCGGAAATGAAGGCGTACTGTGCTTATTATCTGATAGTACAAATGCTGAGCGTCCAGGCTATACAGGTTCTGAAAAAGAAGTTGGTGTAGAAATTTCTAAAGTGTTCTACGGCGCAGAAGGACGTATTATTGTTGCTTCATTTGCATCGAATGTACATCGCATTCAACAAGTATTTGATGCAGCTGCTGAAACAGGACGAAAAGTAGCGGTTGTAGGTCGTAGCATGGTGAAAGTGGTAGATATCGCAAGACGTCTTGGTTATTTAGATGTTCCAGAAGGTATGGTTATTTCACTACAAGAAGTAGACAATTTCCCAGAGAAAAAGGTAGCTATTTTAACGACAGGTAGCCAAGGTGAACCGATGGCAGCCCTTTCTAGAATGGCGAAGCAAGCTCATAAACAAATTTCAATTCGTAAAGGCGATACGGTTATTATTGCGGCTTCTCCAATTCCGGGTAATGAAATATCTGTATCGAAAATTATTGACTTGTTATTTAGAGCTGGAGCTGATGTTATTTATTACGGTGAAAGAAAAGTTCACGTTTCAGGTCACGGTAGCCAAGAAGAATTAAAATTAATGTTAAATTTAATGAAACCTAAGTATTTTGTACCCGTACATGGTGAGTTCCGTATGCAAAAAGCACATGCATATTTAGCTGAAGATGTAGGTATTGCAAGAGAGAATATCTTTATCGTAGAAAAAGGCGATGTAATTGCTTTTGGTGACGATGAAGCAAACTTAGTTGGCAAAGTACAAGCTGGTAATGTGTTAATTGATGGATTAGGTGTAGGTGACGTTGGTAATATCGTTCTTCGAGATAGAAAAATGTTATCTCAAGATGGAATATTAGTAGTTGTTGTAACACTTGGTAAAGATGAAAAGAAAATTATCTCTGGTCCAGAAATCATTTCACGTGGTTTTGTGTATGTTCGTGAATCAGAAGCGTTAATTGACCGCTCTACAGAGATTGTACGTATGATTGTTGAGCAATCGATTAAAGAGTATTCAATTGAATGGTCTATGTTAAAACAAAATATTCGTGAATTATTAGGGCAGTTCTTGTACGAAGAGACAAAGAGAAAACCTATGATTTTACCGATTATTATGGAAGTATAAAAAAGATCACCTTTACGGGTGATCTTTTTTTCTTTTTAAACTCTATCGAATGAAATTTATAACTTAAGAAATAATAGTTATATACGAGTGAAAGGGGATGCGATATGACAGAACGTGATCGTTATACAAATGAAGGGAAAGAGGCTGAGCCGAAAGAAACTGGGAAAGAAGCCTCGATAGTGGAAAAAATTCAACAGCTAGGGCAAACGAATGTACCACAAATGAATGAATCGAGTATTCATTGTTTAACAATCATTGGACAGGTGGAAGGTCATGTTCAGTTGCCGCCGCAAAATAAAACAACAAAATATGAGCATATTATTCCGCAAATTGTTGCGATAGAACAAAATCCGAAAATTGAAGGTTTGCTTTTAATATTAAACACGGTCGGAGGTGACGTTGAAGCAGGGTTAGCAATTTCTGAGATGGTAGCTTCGCTTTCAAAGCCAACGGTATCACTTGTTCTGGGCGGAGGGCATTCTATCGGTGTACCAATCGCCGTCTCTACGGATTATTCATTTATTGCGGAAACTGCGACGATGACAATTCATCCCATTCGTCTAACAGGTCTTGTTATAGGTGTGCCGCAAACATTTGAGTATTTAGATAAAATGCAAGAAAGAGTCATTCGATTTGTGACGAAGCATTCGAAAGTAACCGAAGATCGTTTTAAAGAACTTATGTTTGCGAAAGGGAATTTGACGCGAGATATTGGGACGAATGTTATTGGTGGCGATGCAGTGAAATATGGTCTTATAGATGATGTCGGTGGTATTGGGAATGCGATTCGAAAGCTGAATGAATTAATAGATGCTCGCATGGATAATAGTGCAGAAGGGAAAATGTTACAATGATTTTATACACAATTATGCCAGAGCAACTTGTATATCCAGCTGATTATTCGCAATGTGAAAGCCAAAAAGTTGTAAATATAAACGGTGTTGAATTAATGGTTTCTGAAGAAGAACATAGGTGTTATTCTATTGTACGTGTGTTAAGTACGGATCCGCTACACTACTTAGAGTTTGAGCCCGGCCAGAAAATAACCTTTTAGCAAAAAGAAGGATTTTGTTTAGAAGCTATGGTATAATATAAAAAACAAGACGGTTGAGCAGCCATGAGAGGGCTGCTTTCTTCTGTTTATTTAACAATTTACAAGAAGTGTAAAAATAGAAGATATAAGACCTGAAAAAATAGAGAAAACAGACATATAAGTAGTGCTTTTTTAAGGAAGCCCTACTTACATGTAGAACACGAGGTGAAGAAATGGCAAAACAAAAGCAAAGAGGGACGAAGGCAAAAGCAAGACGCACGATAAAGCCAACTTTGTATTATGAAATCGTCGGTTTAACTCTTTTTGCACTTTCAATCATTACGATTTTACAGCTAGGTGTTGTAGGGAAATCGTTTGTGTTATTTTTTCGCTTCTTCTTTGGTGAGTGGTACATAATTGGTGTGTTAGGTGTAATAGCTTTATCGGTTTCGTTTGTTATCAAACGTGGATGGCCGAACCTTTTAAATAAACGGTTAATTGGTTTTTATTTAATAGTATTGGCGATATTAATGTTTAGTCATATTACATTATTTAACCTTCTTACGAAAGATGGAGCAGTGCAAAATACTTCTGTTATTGTGAGTACGAAAGATAACTTCTTTCTTGAAATGAAAAAGGGGCCGGATAGCGTTCATTTAGGCGGTGGTATGTTTGGGGCGCTTATGTTCGCGACGTGTTACTTTTTATTTGACGAAGTAGGAGCTTATATCATTGGTATTATTTTAGTGATTCTCGGCATACTTTGTATAACAAATAAGCATATTGGAGAAGTACTTGCCCCTGTAGGAAGAATCCTTAGAAGTCAATTTGAAGTAATGCAAGGGGATTATAAAGATTGGAGATCCAAAAGGACGGCTGAACAAACAGAAAAGAAAAAAACAACGAGAAGCACAAGGAGCAAACGTGCTGCAGAACAAGAAGAGATTATTGAGCCGATGGAAGAAATCTCAATTGATCCTCCAATTATTTCGAATTTCACTGAGAATTATCCTGTAAATGAAGAAGAGAATAAACGAATTAGCGAAGAACAGGAAGCGGAGTTAATAACTTCACCGTCTATTGAAGAGGCTCCGCCTGTTGAAGAATCTAAGAAAAAGCGTGGAGAAAAGATTGTAGAATCTTTAGAGGCGGAAACAAGTGCCCCGCCAATGCAATTTTCAAATGTAGAAAATAAAGATTACAAGCTTCCTACACTTGATATATTGAAATTTCCTAAGAATAAGCAAGTTACAAATGAAAATGCAGAAATTTATGAGAATGCTCGTAAATTAGAACGTACATTCCAAAGTTTTGGAGTGAAAGCGAAAGTAACAAAAGTACATAGAGGTCCTGCAGTTACAAAATATGAAGTGTATCCTGATATGGGAGTAAAGGTAAGCAAAATCGTTAGTTTAAGTGATGATTTAGCACTTGCTTTAGCTGCGAAAGACATTCGTATTGAAGCACCTATTCCCGGGAAATCAGCTGTAGGGATTGAAGTTCCGAACTCAGAAGTATCTATGGTAACGCTTAGAGAAGTTCTTGATTCTAAGGCTAATAATCATCCGGAAGAGAAGTTGTTAATTGGTCTTGGACGAGATATTACAGGTGAAGCTGTATTAGCCCGTTTAAATAAAATGCCCCATTTACTAGTAGCTGGTGCGACAGGTAGCGGGAAAAGTGTATGTATTAATGGTATTATTGTTAGTATTTTAATGCGTGCAAAACCACATGAAGTAAAATTAATGATGATTGATCCGAAAATGGTAGAGTTAAATGTATATAACGGTGTTCCGCATTTATTAACACCAGTTGTAACTGATCCGAAAAAAGCATCACAAGCTTTGAAAAAAGTCGTGAGTGAAATGGAACGACGTTATGAGTTATTTGCTCATAGTGGCACGCGTAACATTGAAGGATATAATGATCATATTAAAGAACATAATAGTCAATCAGAAGCGAAACAACCGGAATTACCTTATATTGTAGTAATAGTGGACGAGTTAGCCGATTTAATGATGGTTGCTTCATCAGATGTAGAGGATGCGATTATGCGTTTAGCACAAATGGCTCGTGCGGCTGGTATTCATTTAATTATTGCGACGCAGCGTCCATCGGTTGATGTTATTACGGGAGTTATTAAAGCGAATATTCCATCACGTATTGCATTCGCGGTATCTTCTCAAACGGACTCTCGTACAATTCTTGACGGTGGTGGTGCAGAGAAACTGCTAGGTCGTGGAGATATGCTGTTTATACCAATTGGTGCATCGAAGCCAGTACGTGTACAAGGTGCATTTTTATCCGATGATGAAGTTGAGAGAGTTGTAGAGTATGTTATTGGTCAGCAAAAAGCGCAATATCAAGAAGATATGATTCCACAAGATGTTCCGGATACGAAGCAGGAAGTAGAAGATGAATTATATGATGAAGCAGTTCAGCTCGTAGTGGAAATGCAAACAGCATCTGTTTCTATGTTGCAACGTAGGTTTAGAGTAGGTTATACGCGAGCTGCCCGTTTAATTGATGCAATGGAAATGAATGGTGTAGTAGGTCCGTATGAAGGTAGTAAACCACGAGAAGTGCTCATTAATGATGTACAAGAAAAAAGTTCATAAAAAAAGCCTAATTGTTTTTACAATTAGGCTTTTTTATATGCTAGTTTTGTTATATACTATATTCAGCAATAAAGAAAGGGCTTACATCTAAGGTGATTCTTTAGAATACGAATACTTTGATTATGTTTTTAATAAATGTTCGATATTTAATGTAGAAAAATGTTAAATTTTGTTGACACGTATTGGAGCAAGTGGTAAGATTACTTCGAAAAGAATCACTGCCTCATATAATCTTGGAGATAAGGTCCATAAGTTTCTACCCGGCAACCATGAATTGCTGGACTATGAGGGGAAAAGTGTGTAACAAAGGATGTAAGAGATCTTTGTGCCGAACTTTTTCTCGAAATGAGGAATGTTTATGGTGCAAAGTTTTTTTTATGCAGTAAAGAGTGAAAATTTAATCTTAAAAAATTATTAATATTTATTCGACAATTAAGCTTATTTTTAGTATTTAGCAATTTTTATTATGTTGTAAGTTGAAAAAAGAGAAAAGAAGTCTTACATCAGAGGTCGAATAATTGAAATGCGGGGGAGTCTTATGTCAGTAAAATCCGATAGTCGTCACCTATATTTACGGGTGATTGATCACATCAAAGAAAAAATTAAAGATGGAGCTTACAAAGAAAGACAGAAGTTACCATCAGAGTTTGATTTAGCGAAAGAACTTGGTGTAAGTAGGGCGACTTTAAGGGAAGCGCTGCGTATTTTAGAAGAAGAAAATGTTGTCATTCGTAGACATGGTGTAGGAACATTTGTAAATGCAAAGCCATTATTTTCTTCTGGGATTGAACAACTTTCTAGTATTACAGATATGATTTCTAGTGTGGGGAAAACACCAGGAACTATCTTTTTATCATCATCTACAACAAGTTTAACAGAAGAAGAAAAAGAGAAGTTTAATAGTGAAGACGGTTTTAATGCCGTAATGATTGAGCGTGTGCGTACAGCAGATGGGGAACCTGTTGTATATTGTATCGATAAACTTGCAAAAGAAATCTTGCCAGATTTATCGGGATACAACGAAGAATCATTACTTACAGTGATACATAACAATACGCACAAACGTATCACATACGCAGTTGCTCACATTGAGCCAATTGGCTATCATTCGAAAATTTCACCGATTTTAGAATGTGAACCGGAAACGGCACTGCTAGTTTTAAAACAAATGCACTATGATCAAAATGATGAGCCAATCTTATATTCTATCAATTACTTTAGAGCTGATAAGTTTAGCTTCCACGTATTAAGAAAACGTATGTAGGTAAGTTCCATTTTAGGGAGGTGACAGCAAGAAGTTAGGGACAGCAGCGTAAGAATAAAGAGATATATATAATTTTAGGAGGGGTTTCTAGTATGAAGAAAAAAACAGGTCTTTTATTATCATTAACATTAGCAGCAAGTGCGGTTTTAGGTGCGTGTGGTAACTCGGATAAAGCGAGTAGCGACAAAAAAGAGTTCAAAGTTGGTATGGTTACAGATGTTGGGGGCGTTGATGATAAATCATTTAACCAATCAGCTTGGGAAGGTTTAACGAAATTTGGTAAAGACAACGATTTAAAGAAAAATGAAGGATATCGTTATCTTCAATCAAGTAAAGATGCAGACTATATTCCGAACTTAACAAAATTTGCGAAAGATCATTATAACACAACATTCGGAATTGGATTTTTAATGCAAGACTCGATTGAAAAGGTTGCAAAACAATATCCGAAAGAGCAATTTGCTATTGTAGATACTGTTGTGAAAGAGCCGAATGTAACAAGTATTACATTTAAAGACCATGAAGGTTCATTCCTAGTTGGTGCTGTAGCAGCAATGACGACAAAATCAAATAAAGTTGGATTTGTTGGCGGCGTGAAGAGCCCATTAATTACAAAGTTTGAATCAGGTTTCAAAGCTGGTGCAAAAGCAGTAAATCCAAATATCGAAATTGTAGCGCAATATGCAGATGCATTTGACAAACCAGAAAAAGGATCTGTATTAGCTTCAGCAATGTACGGTGGTGGAGTTGACGTAATTTATCATGCTTCAGGTGCAACTGGTAACGGTGTATTCACAGAAGCGAAAAACCGTAAGAAAAAAGGTGAAAACGTTTGGGTAATCGGTGTTGACCGTGACCAAAATCAAGAAGGTATGCCTGAAAACGTAACTTTAACTTCTATGGTAAAACGTGTTGATATTGCAGTAGCAAAAGTAGCACAAGAAGCGAAAGATGGTAAATTAAAAGGCGGTAAAGTAGAAGAGTTCGGATTAAAAGATGACGGTATTGGTATTGCGAAAACTACTGACAATGTGAAAAAAGTAAATCCAGAAATCTTAACAAAAGTAGAAGAGTTTGAGAAGAAAATCACTGACGGTGAAATTAAAGTACCTGCAACTGACGAAGAATATAAAACATATGAAGCTTCTCTAAAGAAATAATAATAGAGAAATAGCAAAGGTTAGTTCTTAGAACTAACCTTTGTATATATAAAAATACCTTTAATAGACTGCAATTGGGGAGTGTTCCCTGCTAGAAGGAGGAACAAAATGGAATACGTAATTGAGATGAACAATATTACAAAAGTATTCCCAGGCATTGTAGCGAATGATGATATTACGCTGCAAGTAAAACAGGGAGAGATACACGCTTTACTTGGAGAAAATGGTGCAGGGAAATCAACATTGATGAATGTACTGTTCGGTTTGTATCAACCAGAACAGGGAGAAATTAAGATTAAAGGAAAACCTGTAAAAATTACAAATCCGAATATAGCAAATGACCTTGGTATTGGGATGGTCCATCAGCATTTTATGCTTGTTCATAATTTTACAGTTACAGAGAATATTATTCTTGGAAATGAGCCGAAGAAAAAAGGAAGAATTGCTGTTGAAGAGGCTGCGAAAGAAATTAAACAATTATCTGAACAGTACGGTTTAGCAGTTGATCCAAATGCAAAGATTGAAGATATTTCGGTTGGGATGCAGCAAAGGGTTGAAATATTAAAAACGCTTTATCGTGGTGCGGAGATTTTAATATTCGATGAACCAACTGCGGTGTTAACTCCTCAAGAAATTCACGAGTTGATTCAAATTATGAAAAAGCTTGTGCAAGAAGGAAAATCTATCGTTCTTATTACACATAAATTGAAAGAAATTATGGAAGTTTGCGATCGTTGCACAATCATTCGTAAAGGTAAAGGAATTGGTACAGTTGACGTTGCGGAAATGAATGAACATAAACTTGCAGAATTAATGGTCGGACGTCAAGTGAATTTTAAAACAGAAAAAATAGAGGCTAAACCGAAAGAAGAGGTTCTATCTGTTTCGAATATTTTCGTTCATGATGCACGCCAATTACCTGCTGTAAAAGGCCTTGACTTAACTGTTCGTGCAGGAGAAATCGTTGGTATTGCAGGGATTGATGGAAATGGACAAAGTGAATTAATAGAGGCAATTACTGGTTTACGAAAAGTTGAGTCAGGTTCTATTGCAATTAAAGGAAAAGAAATAACAAATTGGCCTGTTCGAAGAATTACAGAGGAAGGAATTGGTCATATTCCAGAAGATCGTCATAAACACGGTCTTGTGCTTGATTTTTCTGTTAGAGATAATATAGTTTTACAAACGTACTATAAAAATCCATTCTCAAAGAAAGGGATTTTAAACTTTAGTCAAATCACACAAAAAGCAAAAGCGCTTATTGAACAGTTTGATGTGCGTACACCTGGTGAACACACATTAACTCGTGCACTATCTGGTGGAAACCAGCAGAAGGCAATTATCGCACGTGAAGTGGATCGTAATCCAGATTTATTAATTGCGGCACAGCCAACACGTGGTTTAGATGTAGGTGCGATTGAATTTATTCATAAAAAATTAATCGAGCAAAGAGATAAGGGAAAAGCAGTATTGCTTCTATCGCTAGAACTGGATGAAATTTTAAATGTAAGTGATCGAGTTGCTGTTATATATGAAGGGGAAATTGTAGCAATTGTTGATGCGAAAGAAACAAATGAACAACAGCTTGGTTTGTTGATGGCTGGCGGAACGGAGAAAGAGAAGGTGAATACAAATGGCTAAAAAATTTTTAACGGAGCGAACAATTAATATTTTAGTTCCTGTATTATCCGTTATTTTTGGTTTACTTGTTGGTGCCATTGTAATGTTATTTAGTGGATATGATCCAATTGTTGGGTATGCAGCGCTTTGGGAAGGAATGGTTGGAAATCCACAAGCAATTGGTGAAACATTACGTACGATGATTCCGCTTGTATTAGCAGGACTTTCTGTAGCATTTGCATTCCGTACAGGCCTTTTTAACATCGGAGTAGAAGGACAGTTATTAGTCGGGTGGCTTGCTGCTGTTTGGTTTGGATATGCAGTATCATTACCGACAATTTTACATATTCCGTTGTCAATTTTAGTAGCGGCAATAGCTGGTGGGCTATGGGGATTTATCCCGGGATATTTGAAAGGGAAATTTAAAGTAAATGAAGTAATCGTAACGATTATGATGAATTATATTGCACTTTACGTGACGTATGATTTAATTAAACGCTTTTTACATGAGGCGAATGAGAAGTCATATGATATAAAATCTAGTGCTTCTTTATCTTCTGAATGGTTATCTTCTTTAACAGATGGTTCTCGTTTGCACTGGGGGATTGTCGTAGCGATATTAGTAGCAATTATTATGTGGTTCTTATTGGACAGAACGACATTGGGATACGAATTGAAATCTGTTGGATTTAATCAACATGCTTCTCAGTATGCGGGGATGAAAGTTTCTCGAAATGTTGTACTATCTATGACGATTGCGGGTGCATTTGCAGGGATTGGTGGTGCTATGGAAGGGCTTGGTACATTCCAAAACATGACAGCGATGTCTTCGTTTACTGGTATCGGATTTGATGGGATTGCGGTAGCTCTACTTGGGGGGAATAATCCGTTTGGTATATTATTAGCGGCTTTACTGTTCGGTGGTTTGAAAAGTGCAGCCCCACAAATGAATTTTGAAGCAGATGTACCTTCTGAGTTAATTAACGTTATTATTGCATGTATTATTTTCTTTGTAGCGTGCAGTTATGTTTTACGCTGGGCACTTACACGCATGAGCAAGGAGGGGAAATAAATGAGCTTTTTAGATATTTTAGCCATTCTTGTGACGGGTACGTTATATACGGCAGCGCCACTTATTTTTACGGCGTTAGGTGGAGTGTTTAGTGAACGTTCTGGGGTTGTAAATATAGCGTTAGAAGGTTTAATGTTATTTGGTGCATTTACTGGTATCGTTACAACGTTATTAATGGGTGATACGTGGGGAGCGATGACTCCTTGGATAGCTCTATTATTTGCAGCAATTGGTAGTGGGTTATTTGCACTTCTTCATGCGGTAGCATCCATTACATTCCGTGCGGATCAAGTAGTGAGCGGGGTAGCGATTAATTTCTTAGCTCTTGGTTTAACGGTATTTGCGATTAAGAAAATCTTTGGCAAAGGACAAACTGATTTCATTCAATATCGTATTGAAAAAATCGATGTTCCGGGTCTTTCGGATATTCCGGTAATCGGAAAAATCTTTTTCTCAAATGTACCGTTAACATCGTATATTGCTATTATTTTAGCGTTTGTCGTTTGGTATGTCATTTATAAAACGCCGTTCGGTCTTCGTCTTCGTGCGGTTGGTGAACATCCAATGGCAGCAGATACGATGGGTATTAATGTATATAAAATGCGTTATATTGCAGTTGCTATATCTGGAATGTTTGCAGGGGTTGGGGGAGCGGTCTTCGCTATGTCGATTTCTGGTAACTTCTCAGGTGCTACAATTACTGGACAAGGTTTCTTAGCGCTAGCAGCTATGATTTTCGGTAAATGGAATCCACTCGGTGCTCTTGGAGCGGCTCTGTTCTTCGGATTTGCTCAATCACTTGGAATAACAGGTGGTACGATTCCGGTACTAAAGGAAATTCCAAGTGTATTTTTAACGATATTACCGTATGTATTCACAATATTAGCACTTGTTGGTTTTGTAGGTCGTTCTGAAGCTCCGAAAGCGTTAGGAACGCCGTATGAAAAAGGAAAACGATAAGTATAAAAAAGCTCGCACATTAGTGCGGGCTTTTTTACATAGACTATATGTAATACGGAATTTTACGATGTTCCTTACATATGACAGTTTTTAGAAAGAGCCTCATGTAAGTATAGTGAGGAAGAAAAGTTGATTTTTTATTTCTAAAAACTGTATATTGAAGAGGAATATTCCTATATACGTAAAGGAGGGCTATAAATGAAACTAATGGAACAACGGTTACATGAGTTAGGTGGTTTGCGAGTACATATTATCCCGACTGATAAATATAAAACAAATACTTTTGTATTTCGTTTTAAAGCACCTTTAAATGAAGAGACGGTGACAGAGCGTGCCCTATTGCCATACGTATTGCAAAGTGCGACAGAAAAGCTTCCTTCTGTAATTCGTCTTCGTCAATATTTAGAAGAATTATACGGATCTTCTTTGGCAGTAGATGTAAGTAAAAAAGGAGAAGACCATATTATCTCTATTTATGTAGACATTGCAAATGAAGTATATTTACATGATGCACCACCGCTATTTGAAAAAGCGCTTTCTATGTTATCGGATATCGTTTTACATCCAGCAACAGAGGGGAATGGTTTTTTACCTTCTATCGTAGAAAGTGAAAAGAGAGCGCTCTTGCAACGAATTGAAGCTACGTACGATGATAAAATGCGCTATGCAAACGAGCGTTTAATTGAAGAAATGTGCAAAGTAGAACCGTATCGTTTAAGTGCACATGGGAAAAAAGAGATTGTTTCTTCTATTACAAATGAAAGTTTGTATCAATATTATCAAAAAGTGTTAGCAGAAGATGAAATGGATCTATACATTATTGGTGATATTTCAGAAAACGCAGTGGATCTTGTAAGTAAGTATTTTTCTATTTCAGCGCGTCCTGCGAGAGAAAGAAATGTACTTCTTCATAAGAGAAATAATGAAGAAAAAGAAGTTGTTGAAAAACAAGAATTAAAACAAAGTAAATTACACATTGGTTATCGTACGTTTATTACGTATAAAGACGAAGATTATTTTGCGCTACAATTGTTCAATGGATTGTTTGGAGGATTTTCTCATTCGAAGTTATTCGTTAACGTTCGTGAAAAAAATAGTTTAGCGTACTATGCGGCATCCCGCTTTGAAAGTCATAAAGGCTTATTGTTTGTCATGTCAGGGATCGAAGCGAAAAATTATGAAAAAGCTGTTGAGATTATTAAAGAACAAATGTTGGCGATGCAAAATGGTGATTTTTCTGAAGAAGAGATGCATCAAACGAAAAGTGTCATTCAAAATCAAATATTAGAAGCGATTGATACACCGCGCGGATTTGTGGAAATGCTGTATCATGGTATTATTTCAGACCGTACGCGTCCGGTTGAAGAATGGCTTTCAGGTATTGAAAGTGTGACGAAAGAAGAGATTGTGAAAGTTGCTAAAAATATTGAACTAGATACAATTTACTTTTTACATGGAACGGAGGGAGAATAAATGGAGAAAATTGTTTATGAGCAATTAAAAGAGACACTCTATTATGAAAAACTTCCTAATGGATTAGATGTATATATTTTACCAAAGCAAGGATTTAATAAAACATTTGCAACGTTTACGACAAAATATGGTTCTATGGATAATACATTCGTACCACTAGGTAAAGAAGAAATGGTTCGTGTGCCTGATGGAATTGCTCATTTTCTTGAACATAAATTATTTGAAAAAGAAGATCACGATGCTTTCCAATTGTTTAGTAAACAAGGAGCATCAGCAAATGCTTTCACATCTTTCACAAGAACAGCCTACCTGTTTTCATGTACATCAAATGTAGAACAAAATTTAAATACATTGTTAAACTTCGTACAAGAGCCTTACTTCTCTGAAAAAACAGTTGAAAAAGAGAAGGGGATTATTGGGCAAGAAATTCAAATGTATCAAGATAATCCAGATTGGCGCTTATACTTTGGATTAATTGATAGCTTGTTTGTAAAGCACCCAATTAAAATTGATATTGCAGGGACAATCGAGTCTATTAGTAAAATTACGAAAGACTTATTATATGAATGTTATGAAACATTTTATCATCCGAGCAATATGTTATTGTTCGTTGTGGGGGCAATTGATCCAGAGAAAACAATGGATTTAGTACGTGAAAATCAAGCGAAAAAAGATTATAAAAACCAGCCAGAAATTATACGTTCATTTGAAGAAGAACCAGATGAGGTAAATGAAAAGAAGAAAATTATTTCCATGCCTGTACAAACACCGAAATGTTTAGTTGGTATTAAAGCGACAAATTTAAAAGAAAAAGGGAAAGCCCTTTTAAAACAAGAAATTGCGCTTACGTTACTTTTAGATTATTTATTTGGGAAAAGCTCCGTTCATTACGAATCTTTATATAATGAAGGTCTTATTGATGATTCGTTCTCGTATGATTATACGGAAGAGAATAACTTCGGTTTTGCAATGGTTGGCGGCGATACGAAGCAACCTGATGAGCTGGAAGAGCGTTTGAAAAGCATTTTACTAAATACAAATTATGATCAATTAGATGAGGTGGCATTAGAACGAGTAAAGAAAAAGAAAATAGGTGGCTTTTTACGCTCGTTGAATTCGCCGGAATATATTGCAAATCAATTTACACGATATGCGTTTAATGAATCTAGTCTGTTTGAGGCATTGACTGTATTAGAAAGTTTAACTGTTCAAGATTTACAAGAAGTAGCCAAATTATTATTATCAGAAGAGAAAATGAGTGTTTGTCAAGTTTTACCGAAAAAATAAAAGATTTCATAATAATACCCTCATCTTATCATTGATAAATTGTAAGATGAGGGTATTATTTATAGGAGAAAGATTTTGTTGAGATAAGAGAGGAATTGTATGAAAAAGTATGCATTAGTAACTGGAGGAAGCGGAGGGATTGGCTCTGCTATTTCAAAACAATTAATTCAAGATGGATATACAGTATATGTTCATTATAATAACGGTGAAGAGAAAGTGAACGAGTTGCAGAAAGAATGGGGTGAAGTGATTCCTGTTCAAGCGAATTTAGCTTCTACTGATGGGGCAGAGCAGTTGTGGGAACAAATTGAACATCCTCTTGATGTTATCGTATATGCAGCTGGGAAGAGTATCTTTGGACTCGTAACAGATGTAACGAACGATGAATTGAATTATATGGTAGAACTTCAAGTGAAGAGTATCTATAAATTATTATCAAGGGCGCTGCCATCTATGATTCAGCGGAGAAGTGGTAATATTGTACTTGTTTCTTCTATATGGGGCCAAATCGGCGCATCATGTGAAGTGCTTTACTCGATGGTGAAAGGTGCACAAAATTCATATGTGAAAGCTTTAGCGAAAGAAGTTTCATTAAGTGGATTAAGGGTTAACGCGGTGGCGCCAGGTGCAATTGAAACGGAAATGTTACAAGTATTTTCAGAAGAGGATAAGAATGAAATTGCTGAAGAGATCCCGTTAGGCAGGTTGGGACTACCAGAAGAGGTAGCGAAAACAGTGTCATTCCTCGTATCACCAGGAGCATCTTACATAACTGGACAAATTATCGGAGTAAATGGTGGTTGGCATTGCTAAAAATTTCTTACATAAAAAATGAAAAACTGTACAAATTAAGCATGATTCTATTACTAAGTAGTGAGGTGCTTACACATGTCAGTTTTAGATAATTTTGATCAATGGAAGAGCTTTTTAGGAGAACGTTTAGAACAGGCATCAGGAAAAGGTCTTGATGGTGGTGCTGTATCAGATATGGCATTTCGTGTTGGAGATTATTTAGCAAATGAAGTAGAAGCGCGCAACGATCAAGAGAAATTATTGTCTGAGCTTTGGAAAGTTGCTGATGAACAAGAGCAACATACAATCGCAAACTTAATGGTGAAGTTTGTACAGCATAAGTAAAAAATAGAGAGGAGATTCTCCTCTCTATTTTTTTTGTATAATAATTGAACGGGATAGATTATACATTTAGCTTCCCTATTAAGGTGAAATCATATAATATAGTACGTAGGTGTAAAGTAAGCAAGGGGAGTGATCTTGGATGATTGAATGGTATTTTGAATATGAAATACATAAAAACCGACCTGGCTTGCTTGGTGACGTTTCTTCGTTAATCGGTATGCTCGGCATTAATATTGTCACAATTAATGGTGTAGATAATGCACGACGTGGATTACTCCTTATGTGTGATAATCAAGAGCAAATCTCTAGACTTGAATCAATTTTAAATACGATGGATAACATAACGGTAACGAAATATCGTCCGCCAAAGCTAAGAGATAAGCTAGCGGTTAGACATGGTAGGTACATACAACGAGATGCAGATGATAAGAAGACATTTCGATTTGTACGTGATGAATTAGGGTTACTTGTAGACTTTATGGCTGAAATAATGAAAAAAGAAGGTCATAAACTAATCGGGATACGAGGAATGCCTCGTGTCGGAAAAACAGAATCCATTGTTGCCGCAAGTGTTTGTGCAAATAAAAGATGGTTATTTGTATCATCTACTCTTATTAAGCAAACTGTTCGTAGTCAATTGATTGAAGATGAGTATAGCGACGACAATATTTTTATCTTAGATGGAATCGTGTCAACAAAGCGTGCTAACGAAAGGCATTGGCAGCTTGTTCGTGAAATTATGAGATTACCTGCAACGAAAGTTGTGGAACATCCTGACGTATTTGTGAGTCAGTCAGAATACACATTGGATGATTTTGATTATATTATCGAGTTGCGTAACGATTATGATGAAGAAATTCAATATAATTTAGTAGATGAAATTGAGCAAGGTACGCAAAATAATTTCTCTATGTTTGACTTTTAAAGAAATATTGAGGTGTTAGTAGTGACAGAATTAGGACAAAAGCTGAAAGAAGCAAGAGGAACGAAGGGCTTGTCTATGGATCAGCTGCATGAGATTACAAAAATTCAAAAACGCCATTTAGTAGCGATTGAGGAAGGCAATTATGATGTATTGCCAGGAGCTTTTTATGCGCGTGCATTCATTAAACAATACGCAGATGCGGTTGGGTTAAATGGAGAGGAACTGCTTGTAGAGTATCAGAGTACGATACCACAATCTGAAAAACGCGACGTTCCACAAGTATCAACAGGACAGAAAACACAAGAAACAATGCAAAAATCTTCATCATGGCCAATTGCAGATCATATGCCGAAAGTTTTAGTTGCGCTATTAGTAATTGCATTTGGAGTGGTAATTTGGTTTGTTTTCCAAGCGTTAACTGGAAAAGGTGATGAGAAAGTTCCGAATGCTCAAAGTGAGAAAATTGAAGTTAAAAAAGCAGAAAACTCTCCGTTAGATACGAAGAAAGATGAAGTGAAAGCGGAAGAGCCGAAAAAAGAGGAACCAAAGAAAGAAGAGCCAAAGAAAGAGGAACCAAAGAAAGAAGAGCCAAAGAAAGAGGAACAACCAGCACAACCAACGGGACAAGAAGAAGTAAAAGTAGTTGGTACAACTGGTAAAGTATCTACTTTGGAAATTCATAACAATAAAACATTAGAACTGGAAATATCGGGTAAAGGTGCGAGTTATGTAGATGTTAAAGATGATGCGGGGAATGTGATTCTAAACGCTACAGTACAAGAGGGCCAAATAGAAAAACGTGATGTATCAACATTAAAAGAAGTGCGACTTAATATTGGGAATGCAACGAATGTTGAAGTTAAACTGAATGGCCAAGTGGTCGCTTATCCATTGGATCCAGAAAAAGAACTTCACCAAAGATTGGTGATAAAAAACCAAGGGATAGGGCAACCAGCACAATAATAGTCATCGCCTCGATGACTTTTTTCAATGAACAAATGTTTTTGATATGATGGAGGAATAGCTGTGAATTTACCAAATAAAATTACAATATCTAGAATCTTTTTAATTCCAATTTTTATGGTAATTATGTTAGCGCCCTTTGAATGGGGTTCATACACAATTGGTGATGTTGATTTACCAATTCAACATTTAGTAGGGGCACTTATCTTTATTATTGCTTCGGCTACAGATTGGATTGATGGACATTACGCAAGAAAGTATAATCTTGTAACGAATTTAGGGAAGTTTCTTGACCCGTTAGCTGATAAATTACTTGTTTCAGCAGCGCTTATTACATTAGTTGAGATGCAATACGTACCTGCTTGGATCGTTATTGTAATTATCAGCCGTGAGTTTGCAGTAACTGGTTTACGCCTTGTACTTGCTGGAACAGGAGAAGTAGTGGCAGCAAATCAGTTAGGAAAAATTAAGACGTGGACACAAATTATTGCAATTGCGGCGTATTTATTACACGATGTACCTTTAAATTTAATCCATATCCCAGTTGCTGATATTTTCATATGGATTGCATTAATCTTTACTGTTATTTCAGGGTGGGATTATTTCTGGAAAAATAGAGCTGCTTTTGTAAACTCAAAATAGAAGTTTATGGGGGAATTGGGATGAATGCTGAAATTATTGCGGTTGGAACTGAATTATTACTTGGACAAATTGCAAATACAAATGCCCAGTTTTTATCTGAAAAGTTAGCTTCAATCGGAATTAATGTGTACTACCATACTGTAGTTGGAGATAATAACAAGCGATTACAGCAGGCGATTGAAGTTGCGGAAGAACGTGCTGACATACTTATTTTCACAGGTGGATTAGGCCCGACAAAAGATGATTTGACGAAAGAAACGATATCTTCTAGGTTGGGTGAAGAGCTTGTATATGATGAAAAGGCATTAGCATCGATAAGCGAGTACTTTAAGCGTACAGGTCGCGAGTTCACAGAGAATAATAAAAAGCAAGCGCTCGTTTTGAATGGAGCAACTGTATTTGCGAATGATCACGGCATGGCACCTGGTATGGGGCTAAATAAGAACAGGAAAGTTTATATTTTATTACCAGGACCACCGAAAGAGATGAAGCCGATGTATATAAGTTATGTAGAGCCTTTTTTACGTAACTTTACAACAGGAGAAAACATTTATTCTCGTGTGCTTCGCTTTTTCGGGATTGGGGAATCTCAATTAGAAGTGAAAGTTCAAGATTTAATTGATGGACAAACGAACCCGACAATCGCCCCCCTTGCGAATGATGGAGAAGTGACACTACGTTTAACTGCCAAACATCAAAATGCTGATGAAGCTGCGAAACGCATTCAGCATATGGAAGATTTGATTTTAGAAAGAGTAGGAAAATTTTTCTACGGGTATGATCAAGAGTTTCTGCATGATAAGGCGATAGAGTTATTGAAGAAAAAAGGATTAACTTTAGCGTGTGCAGAAAGTTTAACCGGTGGTCTCTTTGGCAATCAAGTAACAGAAAGTGCTGGTGTGTCTTCAGTATTTAAAGGCGGTATCATTTGTTATCATAATGATGTGAAACAACATGTTTTACATGTACCTGCGGAAGTGTTGTCTACTGATGGTGCAGTTAGTAAAGAATGTGCTCGTTATCTTGCTGAAAATGTTAAGGGCTTATTAAAAGCGGATATCGGAATTAGTTTCACTGGGGTAGCAGGACCGGATGCTTCAGAACATAAAGAGCCGGGAACAGTATTCGTTGGATTGGCGATTAAGGATGAACCAACTGTAGTCTTTCCTCTTATTTTAAGTGGAAGTCGTCAACAAATTAGGGAACGTTCGGTGAAATATGGATTTTATCATTTATATAAAAAGCTAGAAGAGATATAAGTTTCTTCTAGCTTTTTTTATGGTTAAACTCATTTTTATTTAATGGAAAATAAAAAAATCGAATAAATGTTCGATTTTGTTGGCAAATTGAATTGAAAATAGGTATAATAAGATTAGCAATTGAGTTAAGGAGGAATTTTGAATGAGTGATCGTCAAGCGGCGTTAGATATGGCGTTAAAACAAATAGAGAAGCAATTCGGTAAAGGTTCAATTATGAAATTAGGAGAACAAGCAGAGCGTAGAATTTCTACAATTTCAAGTGGTTCTTTAGCACTTGATGTGGCATTAGGGGTAGGCGGATACCCACGTGGCCGTATTATCGAAATTTATGGACCAGAAAGTTCAGGTAAAACAACAGTTTCATTACACGCAATCGCGGAAGTACAGCGTCAAGGTGGACAAGCAGCGTTTATTGATGCGGAGCATGCAATGGATCCTGTATATGCACAAAAATTAGGCGTTAACATAGATGAATTACTATTATCACAACCTGATACAGGGGAGCAAGGACTAGAAATCGCAGAAGCACTTGTACGAAGTGGCGCGGTTGATATTATCGTAATTGACTCTGTAGCAGCTCTTGTACCGAAAGCTGAGATTGAAGGAGACATGGGTGACTCACACGTAGGTCTACAAGCTCGTTTAATGTCTCAAGCACTTCGTAAGCTGTCAGGTGCAATCAATAAATCAAAAACAATCGCAATCTTTATTAACCAAATTCGTGAAAAAGTTGGGGTTATGTTCGGGAACCCAGAAACAACTCCAGGTGGTCGTGCGTTGAAATTCTATTCAACAGTTCGTCTTGAAGTGCGTCGTGCGGAGCAATTAAAGCAAGGTAACGACATCGTTGGTAATAAAACAAAAGTAAAAGTAGTTAAAAATAAAGTGGCACCACCATTCCGTGTTGCTGAAGTTGATATTATGTACGGAGAAGGTATTTCAAGAGAAGGTGAAATCTTAGATATGGCTTCTGAACTTGATATCGTTCAAAAGAGTGGTGCTTGGTACTCTTATAATGAAGAGCGTTTAGGGCAAGGTCGTGAAAATTCGAAGCAATTCTTAAAAGAGAATACGGATTTAAGAGAGGAAATTGCCTTCTTTGTTCGTGACCATCACGGAATTGGTGAAGACTCTGGTGCTGAAGAAACGGAAGATTCAAATCTTCAAGATTAAAAAATAAAAGACACGGTTCCGTGTCTTTTATTTTTAATTATTATGAAAGCGTTGTATATCGTTGGAGATAAAATATTTAATCTGCCTAAAAGGCTATGTATAAAGAGGGATATATGCATGTTTTGTATGCATAAACTGGAATTCACTAAGGTTTTCCAGGATAATATGCTGTCTTCTTTTTAAATTCATATATGAATTAGAGCTGAAGGTAAAGAAAGTAAAAGTAGACAACGCTTGACAATGAAAATTGCGATAGATACAATGAGAATGTATATTTTTTCTTATATACGAAACACTCTTCTCAAGAAGAGAAGTAATATTCGGAGTAAGACTTAAATCTTGCCGAAATAATAATATGACATTTTAATTGTGAAATGAAGAAAGTCCCTTAAAAAAGCGGGACGACGGTCTTTGCTGTATGTTGGTATTCAATGTACATGCCGACAGTCTTTTTTCATTCATAGCAAGGGGAGGTGAAATCATGAGTAGTACAGTTTGGATACTCATCTCCATTTTGCTTGCAACAGTCGGTGCAGTTGTTGGCTTTTTTGTTCGAAAGTCTATTGCTGAAGCGAAGATTAATGGTGCAGCTAACGAAGCGAAACGTATTCTAGACGAAGCGAATCGTGAGGCTGAAGCACTTAAGAAAGAAGCGCTTTTAGAAGCAAAGGATGAAATTCATACACTTCGTACAGAAGCTGAATTAGAAATTCGTGACCGTAGAAGCGAATTACAAAAACAAGAAAATCGTTTAATGCAAAAAGAAGAGAACCTTGATCGTAAAGACGAAACGCTCGATAAACGCGAGCGACAGTTAGAAAAGAAAGAGGATTCTCTTGTAGCGAGACAACAACAGATTGAAGAGTTGGAAAGCAAAGTGGGAGAGTTAGTTCAAAAGCAACAAACAGAATTAGAGCGCATTTCCAATCTGACACGCGAACAAGCGAAAGCAATTATTCTTGGTAAAGTAGAAAGTGAAGTTTCTCATGAAATTGCCGTAATGGTAAAAGAAAGTGAAGTTCGTGCGAAAGAAGAAGCGGATAAGAAAGCAAAAGAGATTTTATCTCTTGCAATGCAAAGATGTGCAGCTGATCATGTTGCTGAAACAACCGTTTCGGTTGTAAATCTTCCAAATGACGAAATGAAGGGACGTATTATCGGACGTGAAGGTCGAAATATTCGTACGTTAGAAACGTTAACAGGTATTGACCTAATTATCGATGATACACCAGAAGCGGTTATCCTTTCTGGATTCGATCCAATTCGTCGTGAAACAGCTCGTATCGCTCTTGATAAACTAGTACAGGACGGACGTATTCACCCAGCGCGTATTGAAGAGATGGTCGAAAAATCAAGACGTGAAGTGGACGAGTATATTCGCGAAGTCGGAGAGCAAACAACGTTTGAAGTGGGTGTTCACGGATTACATCCAGATTTAATTAAGATTTTAGGTCGTTTAAAATACCGTACAAGTTACGGACAAAACGTCTTAAAACACTCTATGGAAGTTGCATATTTAACTGGACTTATGGCAGCGGAGCTTGGTGAGGATGAAAAACTAGCAAGACGTGCTGGTCTATTACATGATATCGGTAAAGCAATTGATCATGAAGTAGAAGGTAGCCACGTTGAAATTGGTGTCGAACTCGCAACGAAGTATAAAGAGCATCCTGTAGTTATAAACAGTATTGCATCTCACCATGGGGACACAGAACCAACTTCTATCATTGCAGTTTTAGTTGCAGCAGCAGATGCATTATCAGCTGCAAGACCTGGAGCTCGTAGTGAAACACTTGAGAACTATATTCGTCGTCTTGAAAAGTTGGAAGAGATTTCAGAGTCTTATGAAGGCGTAGAAAAATCTTTCGCAATTCAAGCAGGACGAGAAGTTCGTATTCTGGTAAAACCAGATACAATTGATGATTTAGAAGCTCATCGTTTAGCTCGTGATATTCGAAAACGTATTGAGAATGAACTGGATTACCCAGGACATATTAAAGTAACTGTTATTCGTGAAACACGTGCAGTGGAATACGCAAAATAAAGTGGTGAAACACCACTTTATTTTTTTGTGTTGGAATTGGTTAAAATAAAGGGAATTAGTATACAAGTGAAACGAACTTATAATAAATATATTGTAAGGAAATCACTTGAAGCTATAGTAATAAAAAATGTAGTACATAGGAAGGGTAAGACATATGAGAATATTATTTGTTGGGGATGTAGTAGGATCTCCTGGTAGAGGTATGATTCAACAATACGTGCCGGCATTAAAGAAGAAATATACACCTACAGTAACCATTATTAATGGAGAAAATGCAGCAGGTGGACGTGGAATTACGGAAAAAATATATCGAAACTTTTTAGAATGCGGGGCACAAGCGGTTACACTTGGAAACCACGCTTGGGATAACCGTGAAGTATTTGAATTTATTGATGACGCAAAATATCTTGCAAGACCAGCTAACTTCCCGGAAGGAACTCCAGGAAAAGGACTTATCTTTGTGAACTGCAATGGAACAGAAGTTGCAGTTATTAACTTACAAGGACGTACATTCCTTCCTCCAATTGATTGTCCATTCCGTAAAGTGGATGAATTAATTAACATTGCAAAAAAACGTACCAATATTATCTTTATTGATTTTCATGCGGAAACTACAAGTGAAAAACAAGCGTTAGGTTGGTATGTAGATGGTCGTGCTACAGCAGTAGTGGGTACACATACACATGTTCCTACAGCAGATAATCGTATTTTACCAAGCGGAACCGCATATATCACAGATGTTGGTATGACAGGTCCTTACGATGGGATTTTAGGTATGGATCGAGAAGCGGTATTGAAGAAGTTTTTAACAAACTTACCAGTACGATTTGAAGTGACAAGTGGTAGAACGCAATTAAGTGCAGTGCTAGTTGATGTGGATCCTAATACAGGAAAAGCTAAGAAAATCCAGCGTATCTTAATTAATGATGATCAGCCATTTTTTGAGTAATTTCTGGATAAGATTTAGAAAAGTTATTATTTTTTAATTTTTTAGAAAAATTACAGAAGTTTAGCAGGAATACGCGTCATTCCTCGTGAATATAAGTTAAAGTGAAATAATTGCTAATACTTTTTATAGAAACGAGGAGGAAACGCGGAATGGAAATATTAAAAGTTAAAGCAACGTCGGTCCCTAATTCTGTAGCTGGTGCACTTGCAGGTGTTATTCGCGAACGCGGAACAGCAGAAATTCAAGCCATTGGTGCAGGTGCATTGAACCAAGCGGTAAAGGCAGTAGCAATTGCAAGAGGATTTGTAGCGCCTAGTGGTTTGGACCTGATTTGTATCCCAGCGTTTACGGATATTATGATTGATGGGGAAGAACGTACAGCAATAAAATTAATTGTAGAACCTCGTTAAGTTTAAACAACCTGTTTGCAGTATGCAAACAGGTTGTTTTTATAATGGAGGAATGAAAATGAAAATTTTTGATGCTCATTGTGATGTGCTTCTTCAGTTATGGAGTGCACAAGGGAAAAAGGATTTTAAACATGATCCGCAATTACATATTACATTTGAACAGTTAAAGAGAAGAAAAGGAAGTATACAATGTTTTGCTATATATGTGCCAGAAACAGTGCTATATGAAAAACGATTTGAAGCGGCATTACAAATGGTAGATATTTTTTATAATGAAATTTTATCATTACCGGGTGTAAAGTTTATTCAGACAAAAGATGATATTAACATGTTAAAACAGGACGAGATTGGAGCGATATTAACACTAGAAGGATGCGAAGCAATTGGAAAAGATGCAATGAAATTACGGTTGTTGTATCGCCTAGGAGTACGTTCTTTTGGACTAACATGGAATTATGCCAATCTATTAGCTGATGGTGCGCTAGAGACACGTGGGGCGGGTTTAACGACTTTCGGTAAAGAAGTTGTACAAGAACTTAATATGTTACATGTATGGACTGATGTGTCTCATCTGAATGAAAGAAGTTTTTGGGATGTTGTAGAAAGTGCAAAAAATCCTATTGCTTCCCACTCAAACTGTATGAAACTTTGTCAGCATCCACGTAATTTAAACGATGAACAACTTAAAGCTCTTATAAAGCGAAATGGCATGATAGGTGTCACTTTCGTACCGCAGTTTCTAACAAATGAAAAACAAGCGAATATAACAGATATAGTAAGACATATCGAATATATTTGTTCATTAGGTGGAGAGAAGAATATAGGGTTTGGTTCGGATTTTGATGGGATATTAGAAACAGTTGTAAATGTATCAGCGTATCGAGATTATGAAAATGTAATGAATGAGCTTTGTAAACACTATGCTGCATCTACTGTAGAGCGATTTTTATATGATAATTTTGTTGAACATATAAGCTTTTAAGATTTTTGTTTTAAAAATCCAGAAAAATTAGAATTAATTCATTTGATATTATTGCTTTTTTTAAGACCTAATACTAGAATGAAAAACAAAATAGCTTTATACTAAAGATTCAGGGAAATCAGAAGAGGCATAATTTGCGTCCGTTGTAGTTTATTTGTATAAAAAATGCTAAACTATTACTGTAAAAAAATACACTACAATGAATGCAGCCAAAAGGGGTGTAGGAGATGATTAGTCAACTTTCATGGAAAGTTGGAGGCCAACAAGGTGAAGGAATTGAAAGTACAGGAGAAATCTTCTGTATTGCATTAAACCGATTAGGATATTACCTATACGGTTACCGCCACTTCTCATCACGTATTAAAGGCGGCCATACAAATAATAAAATTCGCGTAAGTACAACAGAAGTACGCGCGATCTCAGATGATTTAGATATTTTAATTGCTTTTGATCAAGAAACAATTGATTTTAACTTCCACGAACTACGTCCAGGTGGAATTGTAGTTGCGGATGCGAAATTTAATCCAACAATACCTGATAATACAGATGTAAATCTATATGTGATACCGTTTACAGATATTGCTTCAGAATTAGGCACATCATTAATGAAAAACATGGTTGCTGTTGGGGCATCAAGTGCGGTATTAGGATTAGATGAAACAGCTTATTTAAATGTTGTTGAAGAAATCTTTGGTCGTAAAGGAGAGCAAGTCGTTCAAAAGAATATGGACGCAATTAAGCGCGGCTCTCAATATATGAAAGAATTGCTTGGTGAGAAAGTAAACATGATGCAGCTTGAAAAAGCTGATGGTAAGAAACGCATGTTTATGATTGGAAACGATGCAATCGCATTTGGTGCGGTAGCTGGTGGTGCTCGCTTTATGTCTGCATATCCAATTACACCTGCATCTGAAATTATGGAATACTTAATTAAAAAATTGCCAAAAGTTGGTGGAACAGTAATCCAAACTGAGGATGAAATCGCAGCTTGTACAATGGCAATCGGTGCAAACTATGCTGGTGTTCGTACATTAACTGCATCTGCCGGTCCGGGTCTATCTTTAATGATGGAAGCGATTGGTTTAGCGGGTATTACAGAAACACCATTAGTAATTGTTGATACACAACGTGGTGGTCCAAGTACAGGATTACCAACGAAACAAGAGCAGTCGGATTTAATGGCGATGATTTACGGTACGCACGGTGAGATTCCAAAAATCGTAATGGCGCCAAGTACAGTTGAAGAAGCTTTCTATGATATTGTAGAAGCATTTAACCTAGCTGAAGAATATCAAGTACCTGTTATTTTCTTAACGGATTTACAGCTTTCTTTAGGAAAACAAACTGTAGAACCGCTTACGTTAGATAAAGTGGAAATTCGTCGTGGTAAGCTTGATTTAGAAGCGGAATTACCAGAACGTGAAAATAAAGCATACTTCAAGCGCTATGAAGTAACCGAAGATGGCGTTTCACCACGTGTTTTACCTGGTATGAAAAATGGTGTTCACCATGTTACAGGTGTAGAACATGATGAAACTGGTAAACCATCTGAATCAGCAATAAACCGTAAAGATCAAATGGACAAACGTTTCCGTAAAATGGAGAACTTGAAGTTTAATACCCCTGTCTATAAAAATGTTAAGCATGAAGAAGCGGACGTATTGCTTGTTGGATTTAACTCAACTCGTGGTGCGATCGAAGAAGCAATGGAGCGTTTAGAACAAGAGGGTATGAAAGTAAACCATGCTCATGTACGCTTAATTCACCCGTTCCCGACAGCTGAAATCGATCCACTTGTGAAAAATGCGAAGCGTGTTGTAGTGGTAGAAAACAACGCAACAGGTCAGCTTGCTAACATTATGAAAATGAATCTTGGTAACGGTGAGAAAATTTCTAGTCTTTTAAAATATGATGGGAACCCATTCTTGCCGAAAGAGATTTGCAACGAATGTAAAAAAGGGGTTGTATTAAATGGCAACATTTAAGGACTTTCGTAACAGCGTAAAACCAAACTGGTGCCCAGGTTGCGGAGACTTCTCGGTGCAAGCTGCAATTCAACGTGCGGCAGCTAACGTTGGTTTAAATCCAGATGAACTTGCTGTTGTCTCCGGTATCGGCTGTTCAGGTCGTATTTCAGGTTATATTAATTCATATGGTGTGCATAGTATTCATGGTCGTGCCCTTCCAATTGCACAAGGTGTGAAAATGGCAAATCGTGATTTAACAGTTATCGCATCAGGTGGTGACGGTGATGGATTTGCGATTGGTATGGGACATACAATCCATTCTATTCGTCGTAACATCGACATTACGTACATCGTAATGGATAACCAAATTTACGGATTAACAAAAGGGCAAACTTCACCGCGTAGTGAAGCTGGATTTAAAACGAAAAGCACACCACAAGGTTCAATTGAACCGTCACTAAATGTTATGGAAATGGCTTTAACAGCTGGTGCGACATTTGTGGCGCAAAGCTTTTCAAGTGATTTAAAAGAATTAACACAAATTATTGAAGCTGGTATTAACCATAAAGGATTTTCATTAATTAACGTATACAGCCCATGTGTTACTTACAATAAAGTAAATACTTACGATTGGTTTAAAGAGAATTTAACAAAACTAAGTACAGTAGAGGGATATGATCCGTCTAATCGCATGATGGCTATGCAAACGTTAATGGAAAATAACGGATTAGTAACAGGTTTAATATATCAAAATACAGCGCAACCTTCATACCAAGAACTTGTAAAAGGCTATAGTGAGAAGCCTTTAGTGCAAGCTGATTTAAATATGGATCAGAAAATGTTTGATGAACTCGTAGCTGAATTTATGTAATGTAAGAAGAGGAGGTTGCCATTTGGTAACCTTTTTTTATGAGTAAAAAATATAGGGTAGTCTTATTTACTTAGAAAATTCAGAATGGTAAAATAATATATAAATCGTTGTATGAAAATGGCGAGTTCATTGCTGATGAAATGTAAGATCAGACAGAGCCTCTTTCTTGTTAAAATTGGCGCAACGCTTCATACTATGGTAATGTTTATAGGGATAAAGCAATATGCTTTTGGATAGGACAAAAAGAAGTATGAAAAGGGAATGTCTATTTGTGTGGGGAAGACTTCATTCTTATGAATGATTAGATTGATTACTCAAGTTTCAAAGGACAAGTTATCTCTCAAGCTATCTAACCATTTTTGAGGTGAGTCAAAGCGCATTAAAATGGACTATAGAGTGTGTATAGTTAAGGGTGAAAGGAGATTACCGATGAACGAGCAACAACGATTAGCAAGTCGACAAGCAAATTCCTCTACGAAAAAAGAAGAGAAAGATTATAGTAAATACTTTGAAAGTGTATACCAACCACCTTCCTTAAAAGATGCGAAAAAACGAGGGAGAGAAGAAGTTAAAATTGAACGGGATTTTGGGTTATCTGAAGAATTTCGCAATTTTGGTACAGGAAGAAAGTTCTATATTCGTACATATGGTTGTCAAATGAATGAGCATGATACGGAAGTAATGGCAGGTATTTTCACCGCACTTGGATATGAGCCAACCTTTTCAACTGAAGATGCAGATGTAGTTTTATTAAATACTTGTGCAATTCGTGAAAATGCTGAAAATAAAGTTTTCGGTGAACTAGGTCATTTAAAGTCATTAAAAAGAAGAAATCCGGACCTTTTAATTGGTGTATGTGGTTGTATGTCTCAAGAAGAATCTGTTGTAAATAAAATTATGCAAAAAAATCAGCATGTAGATATGGTGTTTGGAACGCATAATATTCATAGATTGCCGTATATTCTTAAAGATGCGATGTTCTCGAAGGAGACGGTAGTTGAAGTTTGGTCAAAAGAAGGGGATGTAATTGAAAACCTTCCGAAAGTACGCCGTGGTGATATTAAAGCTTGGGTAAATATTATGTATGGCTGTGATAAGTTCTGTACATATTGTATCGTGCCGTATACACGTGGGAAAGAACGAAGCAGACGTCCAGAAGACATTATCCAAGAAATTCGTCATTTAGCTGCGAATGGTTATAAAGAAATTACATTACTTGGCCAGAACGTAAATGCATATGGTAAAGACTTTGAAGATTTCGAATACGGTCTTGGCGATTTAATGGACGAACTCCGTAAAGTTGATATTGCCCGTATTCGTTTTACAACGAGCCATCCACGTGATTTCGATGATCACTTAATTGAAGTGCTTGGAAAAGGTGGAAACTTAGTAGAACATATTCACTTACCAGTTCAATCTGGAAGCACAGATATGTTAAAAATTATGGCGCGCAAATATTCACGTGAGCATTATTTAGAACTTGTAAGAAAAATTAAAGAAGCAATTCCAAATGCAGTATTCACAACTGATATTATCGTTGGTTTCCCGAATGAAACAGATGAGCAATTTGAAGAAACGATGTCGTTATATCGTGAAGTAGGATTTGATACTGCCTTTACCTTTATTTATTCTCCGCGCGAAGGTACACCAGCTGCAAAAATGAAAGATAATGTACCGATGGAAGTGAAAAAAGAACGTCTTCAACGCTTAAATACACTAGTCAATACGTTGGCAATTGAAAAGAATAATCGTTACAAAGGTCAAATTGTGGAAGTGTTAGTTGATGGGGAAAGTAAAAATAATCCAGAAGTACTCGCAGGTTATACTCGTACGAATAAACTTGTAAACTTCGTCGCTTCAAAATCTTTAATTGGTCAGCTTGTGAAAGTAAAAGTAACGGAAGCAAAAACTTGGTCTCTTAACGGGGAATTAGTTGAAGAGCCGATTGAGGTGGAATAATAGATGAAAGCATATTCGAAAGATGAAATTGTTGAACAAGCGAAAGAATTAGCAAAAATGATTTCTGAAACAGAAGAAGTTGATTTCTTTAAGAAAGCAGAGGCGCAAATTCATAAAAATGAAAATGTAAAGCGCGCAATTGATGAAATTAAAGCACTGCAAAAACAAGCAGTAAACTTGCAGCATTACGGGAAATGGGAAGCTTTGAAAAAAGTAGAAGCTGACATTGATGCATTGCAAGATAAGTTGGATAGTATCCCAGTTGTGCAAGAATTTAAATCTTCACAAACATATGTAAATGACTTACTACAGCTAGTTGCAAGTACGATTTCTAACAACGTAACAGATGAAATATTAATTTCGACTAATGGCGATGTATTGAAGGGTGAAACGGGCGCAGCAGTAGAAAGTAAAAAAGGAAATTGTGGTTGTTAAAGAGATGTCGAATTGACATCTCTTTTTTTAATGGGTTAAACGTAAGTTCTTCTCGAAAAAAGAATGACACATTCCGCTATTGTCACGCATATGATTAAGTGAATAGTGATTGAGGAGGGTTACGAATGTCCGAATTTAGAGAGATTATTACAAAAGCAGTGGTTGGAAAAGGACGTAAGTATACAAAGTCAACGCATACATGTGAATCGAATAATGAGCCAACAAGTATTTTAGGGTGCTGGGTAATTAACCACTCGTACGAAGCAAGAAAGAATGGAAAGCATGTGGAAATTGAAGGTTTCTATGATGTGAACACTTGGTATTCATTTGATGGTAATACAAAGACAGAAGTTGTAACAGAACGTGTGAACTACACTGATGAAGTGAGTATTGGGTATCGTGATAAAAACTTTTCTGGTGATGATTTAGAAATTATTGCTCGTGTCATTCAGCCACCAAATTGTTTAGAAGCTCTTGTATCACCAAATGGTAATAAAATTGTTGTAACTGTAGAACGTGAATTTGTAACAGAAGTAGTTGGGGAAACGAAAATTTGTGTAAGTGTAAATCCTGAAGGTTGCGTAGAATCAGACGAGGATTTCCAAGTCGATGATGATGAGTTTGAAGAATTAGATCCGAACTTTATCGTCGATGCAGAAGAAGAGTAATAGAAAGCTAGGGAGAAGTTCTTCCTAGCTTTTTACTTTACATAAGTGATGCTTGAATGAACATGATTCCTTATGAAATGTGCTATAATGAGGAAAGACTCCTGAAATAGGAGATATGGATGTCCGTGAAGTGTGACATATATGAAAATTGATTACTATGTAAGAATTATGGAGGAAAAGTATGACTCAATATACCCCTATGATACAGCAATATTTAAAGGTTAAGGCAGACTATCAAGATGCCTTTTTATTTTTCCGATTAGGTGATTTTTATGAAATGTTCTTTGAAGATGCGGTTAAAGCAGCTCATGAACTTGAAATTACATTAACGAGCCGAGATGGTGGTAGTAGTGATCGTATACCGATGTGCGGTGTACCACATCATGCAGCTAAAAATTATATTGAACAACTTGTTGAAAAAGGATATAAAGTAGCTGTTTGTGAGCAAGTGGAAGATCCAAAAACAGCTAAAGGTGTAGTACGCCGTGAAGTCGTACAACTAATTACGCCAGGAACGATGATGGAAGGGCGTACTATTGATGAGAAAGAAAATAACTTCTTAGCAGCATTAACATATTTTGAAGATGGATCGTATGCTTTAGCTTGTAATGATTTAACGACTGGACAAAATACAGTAACGTTGTTAACAGGTTCAGTAGAAGATATTTTATTAGAAGTGTATGCAACTGGTTCAAAAGAAATTGTTGTAGATTCTACATTTTCAAAAGATGAATTAAATAAATTAACTGCAACATTAAAAATGACGATTTCGTATGAAGATGCAACAACGATTCCGGAAGGGTTAGAACATCTTGTGAAAAACGTTTCGCAAGCAAAGTTAATTAAAGCAGTTGGACGCTTATTTAACTATGTAATAAGAACGCAAAAACGTTCGTTAGACCATTTACAACCAGTGGAAATTTATTATACGAATCAATTTATGAAAATTGATGTGCATTCAAAGCGAAATTTAGAGCTGACAGAAACACTCCGAACGAAAGAAAAAACAGGATCATTATTATGGCTATTAGATAAAACGAAAACAGCTATGGGTGGTCGTATGTTAAAACAGTGGATGGAACGTCCGCTGATCCAAAAAGAAAAAGTAGAAGAGCGTTTAGAAATGGTTGAAACATTTGTAAATGATTACTTCTTACGTGAAGATTTAAAAGAAAAATTAAAAGAAGTATATGATTTAGAACGTTTAGCAGGGAAAGTTGCATTTGGTAATGTGAATGCACGGGACTTATTACAGTTAAGACGATCTTTACTTCAAGTACCGGCTATTTTAGAAGCGATTAGTCTGTTAGATAATGCTTATGCAGCAAGGTTAATTCAAGGTGCGGATCCATGTGAGAGCTTAACTGAATTACTAGGAAGAAGTATTCAAGAAAACCCACCGCTTTCTATTAAAGATGGAGATATTATTAAAGACGGTTATAATGACAAGCTTGATCAATATCGTTACGTTAGTAAAAACGGGAAAACGTGGATCGCTGAGCTTGAAAAACGAGAGCGTGATATTACAGGAGTTAAATCGTTAAAAATCGGGTACAACCGTATTTTCGGCTACTACATTGAAGTGACGAAGGCGAATCTTGCAGCGCTTCCAGAAGGCCGCTATGAGCGTAAACAAACGCTTGCTAATGCGGAACGTTTCATTACAGATGAATTGAAAGAAAAAGAAACATTAATCTTAGAAGCAGAAGAGAAAATTGTACAATTAGAATATGATTTATTTACAGCGCTTCGTGAAGAAGTAAAAGTATTTATTCCGAAATTACAACATTTAGCGAAAGTAATTAGTGAATTAGACGTACTGCAAAGTTTCGCGACAGTTAGTGAAGAAGAACAGTTTGTAAAACCGGTTTTAACAACTAAGCGCGAAATCTTTATTAAAGATGGTCGTCATCCTGTCGTTGAAAAAGTATTGAACGGGAAATTGTATGTACCGAATGATTGTATTATGCCGGAGAAGATGGATGTCTTTTTAATTACAGGACCGAACATGTCTGGTAAAAGTACGTATATGAGACAATTAGCACTTGTAACTGTTATGTCACAGATTGGTTGTTTCGTACCAGCAACAGAAGCGGTATTACCTGTATTCGATCAAATCTTTACGAGAATTGGTGCAGCGGATGATTTAATTTCGGGTCAAAGTACATTTATGGTCGAAATGTTAGAAGCGAAAAATGCAATTGCAAATGCATCAGAAAGAAGTTTAATTTTATTCGATGAAATTGGACGCGGTACATCTACGTATGATGGTATGGCACTTGCACAAGCAATCATTGAACATATTCATGACCAAATTGGTGCGAAAACGTTATTCTCTACGCATTATCATGAATTGACGGTGCTAGAAGAAAGTTTAGGACAATTGAAGAATGTACACGTTTCAGCTATTGAAGAGAACGGAAAAGTAGTATTCCTTCATAAAATTCAAGATGGAGCAGCTGATAAAAGTTACGGAATTCACGTTGCGCAACTTGCGGAGCTTCCAGATAGCTTAATCGCTCGTGCGAAAGAAGTGTTAGCGCAACTAGAAGGACAAGAAGAAATTATTATTCCAAAGCGTACAGAAGTGAAAGTACAAGAAGTGGCTCCAGAACCAGCTGTTGTAAAAGAAGAACCAGCAGAAATACAAGAGACGAAAGTAGAGACTGAGGAAGAATCGCAATTATCATTCTTTGGTGGAGAACAATCTTCGAAAAAACAAGACAAGTCAGTTCTAGATGCAAAAGAAACGGCAGTACTTACGCAAATTAAAAAAATTGATTTACTTGATATGACACCTTTAGAGGCGATGAACGAACTGTATCGCTTGCAGAAAAAGTTAAAGAAAGGATGAGTAAGTAGATGGGGAAAATTCGCAAACTCGATGATCAACTCTCTAACTTAATTGCGGCAGGGGAAGTAGTAGAGCGCCCTGCCTCAGTCGTAAAAGAACTTGTGGAAAATTCTATCGATGCGAATAGTACATCTATTGAAATCCACTTAGAAGAAGCTGGTTTATCAAAAATTCGCATCATTGATAATGGGGATGGCATTGCAGAAGAAGATTGTATCGTCGCTTTTGAACGACATGCGACGAGCAAAATTAAAGATGAAAACGATCTGTTTCGCATTAGAACACTCGGTTTCCGCGGTGAGGCATTGCCGAGTATTGCCTCAGTTAGTGAATTAGAATTAATCACTAGCACAGGTGATGCGCCTGGTATACACCTTATGATTAAAGGTGGAGACATTATAAAGCAGGAGAAAACAGCGAGCCGAAAAGGAACAGATATTACAGTACAAAACTTATTCTTTAATACACCAGCGCGTCTTAAATATATGAAAACCATTCATACAGAGCTTGGGAATATTACAGATATTGTGTATCGTATTGCAATGTCACATCCAGAAGTATCATTAAAGCTGTTTCATAATGAAAAGAAATTGCTTCATACATCAGGAAATGGTGATGTAAGACAAGTACTTGCATCGATTTATAGCATTCAAGTTGCGAAGAAGCTTGTTCCAATTGAAGCTGAATCTTTAGATTTTACAATTAAAGGCTATGTAACATTACCAGAAGTAACGAGAGCATCTCGAAATTATATGTCAACGATCGTAAATGGCCGTTACGTTCGAAATTTCGTATTAATGAAAGCCATTCAGCAAGGATACCATACGTTACTGCCAGTCGGACGATATCCAATCGGCTTCTTATCGATTGAAATGGATCCAATGCTTGTTGACGTTAACGTACATCCAGCGAAATTAGAAGTTCGTTTTAGTAAAGAACAAGAATTACTAAAGCTTATCGAAGAAACATTGCAATCGGCATTCAAAAAAATACAGCTCATTCCAGATGCAGGTGTAACAACGAAGAAAAAAGAAAAAGATGAAAGTGTGCAAGAACAGTTTCAGTTTGAGCATGCGAAGCCGAAAGAACCATCTATGCCGGACATCGTTTTACCGACTGGCATGGATGAAAAACGAGAAGAACCACTGGCTGTGAAACAGCCAGCACAACTGTGGCAACCGCCAAAGCAAGAATGGCAACCACCACAGTCGCTCGTAAGAGAAGAACAAAGTTGGCAACCATCTACTAAATCGATAATGGAAGAACCAATTCAAAAAGAGAAATCGTGGAACAGTAACGATGAAGACTTTGAATTAGAGGAATTGGAAGAAGAAGTTCAGGAAATAGAAGAGATTGAAATGAACGGTAATGACTTACCGCCACTTTATCCAATTGGACAAATGCATGGAACATATATTTTCGCTCAAAATGATAAAGGCTTATATATGATTGACCAACATGCCGCGCAGGAACGTATTAATTATGAATACTTCCGGGATAAAGTAGGAAGGGTAGCGCAAGAAGTACAAGAACTACTTGTACCATACCGTATTGACCTATCTCTTACTGAATTTTTACGTGTCGAAGAGCAACTAGAAGAACTGAAAAAAGTTGGATTATTCTTGGAGCAATTCGGCCATCAATCCTTTATCGTCCGCTCGCATCCAACGTGGTTCCCGAAAGGACAAGAAACAGAAATTATCGACGAAATGATGGAACAAGTCGTCAAACTAAAAAAAGTTGACATTAAAAAACTACGTGAAGAAGCAGCCATCATGATGAGCTGTAAAGCATCCATTAAAGCAAATCAATATTTAACGAACGATCAAATATTTGCTTTACTGGAAGAACTACGTACAACAACAAACCCATACACATGTCCGCACGGAAGACCAATTCTTGTGCATCATTCTACTTATGAGTTGGAGAAGATGTTTAAGAGGGTTATGTAGGGATACTGTTCATAGAGAAAAAATGGTTTCTTGTTATTTTAATAAAATATAGAGTGAAATAAAAAGGAGCGATAGTAACAAGTCGCTCCTTTTTAATATAATTCTTTTGCAACTATATTTTAAAAAATCATTTATAAACTAGAGATAACCTTAACCTATTTGTACTTTATATGGCTTTCTCAATTTTTTTGTAAGGAAAGAGGTTTTTAATTTACAGATTTATCAGAATTAAGTAAAGTGTAGATAAAACCATAAAACGGGGTGTTCTTTATGTGTACTAGTTTGACATTACAGACAAAAAACGGTCAGCATCTTTTTGCAAGAACGATGGACTTCACATTAGATTTGAATCAAGAAGTAATAGTCATTCCTCGACATTATCAGTGGAATAATATAACTGGTGAAATCATTAATACGAAACATGCTACGGTCGGAATGGGAATTAATCATCAAGGAAGGATCATTATGGCGGACGGAGTAAATGAAGCAGGTATGACATGTGCAACACTCTATTTTCCAGGATTCGCTACTTATAGTCAAAGCATAGATGACAACAAAACGAATTTGGCTCCATTTGATTTTGTGACTTGGAGTCTCACACAATTCAATTCTGTCAAAGAGTTAAAGAAATCTGTAGATAGACTTACCTTTTTGGATATACCATTACCGGATTTAGGACTTACGCCACCACTACATTGGATTTTAGCAGATAAATGGGGAGATTGCATTGTACTGGAGCCGACAAATGAAGGATTAAAAATGTATGACAACCCACTAGGAGTGATGACGAATAGTCCGGAGTTTAATTGGCATTTACAAAATTTAAGACAATATATTGGCCTTAAATCGCAGCCATTCGCGCCAACAGAGTGGAGCAATGTACCATTAAATGCTTTTGGTCAGGGCTCAGGTTCAATGGGACTTCCAGGGGACTTCACCCCGCCATCAAGGTTTGTGCGAGCAGCATACGGCAAACAAAACATTCAAGGTATAGATGGTGAAGAAGAGGGAGTATCGGCCCTTTTTCATATTTTATCAAATTGCGAGGTTCCTAAAGGCGGAGTAATAACAGAAGAAGGTGCATTAGATAATACCATTTATACAAGCGTAATGTGTATGGAGTCCGGAACATATTATTATCATACCTACGATTGTAGACAAATTATAGCTATTCATTTATTTCATGAAAATTTAGATACAGATGAGATTAAAGCTTATTCGTTCCAACGGAAACAAAAAATATTTTATGAAAACTAAGTAGCTTTGAAACAACTTTTAGTAAATTTTTAAATATATATAATAGAGCAATAATGGCCAATATAATTGTTGGGTGTTTCTTTAACTTTGTGATTTATCATAAATTTACTCCTTTCTTCAATTACGCCAACGAGTAAATTTATGCTGGTAGGAGCATTGGCTAAGAAATTTATTTTTAATTAAACTAGTTTTTATTTTTTCTAGAGGGGCCATTAAAGTGCTACTAGGTAAAATAAATATGGGCGTACTTTATTTATAAATAGTAAAGAACAAAAAGGGTATGGAAACTATCCATACCCTTTTTTGTTCTTCTATTATCTATGTATAAAAAAGCGCTGTATATCAGCACTTTTTAAAAGTACATGAGTTGTATAAGAAAAATTTATTTATTACCTATAACTATGCAAGGTCTAATATAGATTCTTATTCGATTAATTGTTATAAGGGCCTATAAGGTTATTTGTTTTTATTATTATTAATTTTTTCCGTATATAACACCTGTTCTTTATAGTGTTTTTTAATTGGGAAAGTATGTGTACCAGAGCCGTTTTTGAAAGTTTTATTGATGGGGTTTTTTAGCGGGATTGTTGTAGTTTCAGTAAATTCATATGGGTAGTTTATTTTAGATTTATCTTCAAACATGAAAATGCCTCCTTTTAGGATTTCCTGAATTCTTTACTATAACATGATATGCATATAGATTTTTTTTGGACTAGTTATTTATAGAGGTTAATGGAATTAAATTACGTAACTACTGAAATATTTCAAAGGAAAACAATGTGAGAAATATATGATAATGCTTCTTTTATTTATTAGGGAAGGGAATAATGCATATATATTCGTTATAAATTGTTTTTATAATATGGGTTTATATAGACTTTTCCTGATAATATAATGCGGGAGATTATAGTGTTATTAGGTTATTAGGAACATTTAATGCTGTTTCATAACTGAAAGGAAATTGAAAAAAAACTGAAACTTTTCTCATAAAAATTCAATCTAACTTGAAAAATGAAAGGAAAATGAAATTTTCCAAAAGATATTCTTTGTTAAGATAAAAAGCATACATACAAAAAGTATTGACATATCTTAAAAATGTATTTTCAAGATATAGTGGGGGAAAAGATGAGAGTAGAAAAACAATTAATAAAAAAGATGTATTATGAAACATTCCTAATGGAGAATGAAACAAAACCACCTATTGATGTACTTGGAGAAGCTTATGTAAACGAAGAAAGAAATGAGATTTCTGATGGATCTTACATTCGTTTTGCACAAGGTGAATTTTATTATCGCCATCAAGATTTTGAAGCAGCTATTTTTAAATGGGAAAAAGTTAATAATGAATTAGCACCATGGGCACAAAAAAATATTGCCGATGCTTATTTCGAGCTTAATCAATTACCAGTTGCTGAAAATGTTTATACGTCCATTACTACTGATAATATAATATTGATGACGGAGATTAGATTACAATTACTTTCTCTTTACATAGAGCAAAATAATTTTGACTCTGCTTTCGCTGTTATTAAAGAAGCAGTTTCTTTAAATCCGGATTATCCAAATGTCACAAAAATTGCCCGTTCTTTTTATGAGGAGCAGCAAGATTTTGATAGTGCAGTAGAGCTTGCTGTGAATGAGTTAATTCGAACAGAATCTTATCCGTGGTTTGAGGTTTTAAAAGGATATATCGATAAAAGATTTACTAAACATATTTCACCAGATTATTTTTATGAAGTATTAGTTACGTTAAATAATGTAGATCAAGTACAATTTACGCAAATGGTTTCATCACTTTGGAATAGTTATAAAAACGAACAAAATTACTTATCATGGCTTAACACAATAAATGAATTTTTCTTACATATTGAAATACATTCGTCCGATATATGGGACAAAATTTCTTCTCTTTACGAAGGAACGTACTTTGAATTAATTCAAGGTCAATATATGCTTAAACAATTGCACGATATCATTCCAAACTTGTTAACAAATTGGTTAAAGGTTGTCAATCCATCTTATGCTGTATTTCCATCTGCAGCTGTATTGGCATGGGATGAGATTTTCCCTTCCGAAATAGATTCAGCAAATATAAAACATGCTGAAAACCTGTTGTTATATTCTATTAATCATGTGGATGGCTTAGAGTATAGTTTGCATCTTTTTGAATCTATTACAGAGTGGGCACAAAAACATAATATAGAAATGGGTCACCGATTTAGATGGTTAGTTGGCGAGCTCGCAGATTTAAGCACAAATCGCATTTTAGTAACGGGAACTTCAGGAAACGGAAAAACTACATTTATTAACTCTATAATAGGAGAAAATATATTAGAAAAATCAATTTCAAATGTAGTAGTTTTAAAAAATGATGCGCATACAGAAATTAACGCCATAACAGACTCAGCAATTACAACAACGGAAGATGTCTCTGATTACCATAATATAATGTCTCAGCACCATCAAACATATAGAGATAGAGCATGTGTTGAATTTAAATTACCATGCAGATTTTTAAGTGAAAATAAACTTACATTTGTAGTTACACCTGGATTTAATAGGAATAACGATACTAGAGATGAGGTATTCGAATATTTAAATTCTGTAGACGAATTACTATTCGTATTGAATGCGGATTCACCTTTTACTGACAAAGAACGTGATATTCTATTAAGCATTCAAGAACATACACCAAATTTACAAATTCATTTCTTATTAAATAAAATCGATAACATTTACAGTGATGCAGAAGTGAAAAGAGTATTACATGATACGCAAGCGAGAATAAACACATATTTCCCGCATGCGAGAATTTTCCCTTACTCTTCGTTATATACAAGTAGTCAACAATTAAATGATTTAACTGAGTTTATTCATTTTAACTTTAATCATAAAAATGTCGATGCAGAACGTACGGAAAAGCTATTGTTTTTCATTCGAAAAACAATTACATATCTATTGGATAAACGCGTTGAGAAAGAAAACAATTTAGTGGATTCTATTCATTGGAATGAAGATATGCTAGTGAAACTAAATGGTAGCAGTAATAATCTTACTACTTTTGAGAAGGAAAAAATTCATTTCATTACACAGTCATATCGTACAATGAAAACGGAAATTACGAATGAACTTACTGAAAATATTCCGAAGATATTACAGAGTTGTTCAGATTTAATTAGTGAAGAAAGCGATTTCGGGCACATTGATACGGAACTAAATAAAGCGATGAATGAAAGAGTACATAAATATTTAGAACAAACTGTATTACCTAATTTTGCTCTTTCTATGAAAAATTGGATTGCGATTTCTAATAATGAGCTCCTTCAAAGTCAATCGTACTTAGAAGAACTTAGTGAAGGACTTAATTCTTTATTTGGAGAAAATCGAATACAGTTAGAATGTGATTTTAAAGTGCTTGATGACTGGCGCAGAGATACTGACAGAATGACGACTAGAATACAAATGGATGAAGTAAATATTTTACGTCGCTTTACGCCAGCACAATTTTTACTGAAAAGTGCCGGTAAATTATTTGGAGTTCTTCCTAAAAACAAAGGTATGCTATATAACAAATACAAACAGTATGTAGAAAATGAAGATTATACTGAGGTAACGGCTTCTATTATGAAGAAATTTTTCTTGCAATTTGAGCTATTTGAAAACACGCAAGAGCGGGATATTAACATATTCTTTAGGAATCCATTTAACTCCTTGAAACAAGCTGTAGAAAATACTCATTTAGAAATACAAGAAAAACAAGAGATGTTACATAAGATGAAATCACAACCTGAAGTTTATCATGATTCTATCATGCTCTTTGAATTGAGATTACGTCAATGTGAAGTAATTTTAAATATAGGTGATGATCATACCTATACAGATGTAACTTTAGAAACAAGCGTAGAATAAAAGTAAAATATACGAGGTTTTTATATGACATTGCATCATATGTTATACGATAGTAAAAGGGAGCAACTTATTACAGTTGCTCCCTTTCATATTTAGATTATTTTTCAGTCTCTTTAATTTTAGTTTGTACTTCGCCAGTTTTAATTTTATTACTTTCTGAGAAACGTAATAAATCGCCTTCAATAATTTTGTCAGACATTCGTAATTCATTTTGTGCACGGTTAATGAGTGCTTGTGCTTCTTTTTTTGGTAAATCTACAATTTCACCTGTTATGCGGTCATAGAAAGTGTTGTTTGTGTATACATACTTCTCTGTAATAAAGCTACCATCACGTAAAACAACAAAACCGGTATATTCATCTGAAAACATATCATGACCAAAACGGATATCGTTCGTAGTATTAATCCCTAATAAATTTAGAATAGTAGGTTTTATATCGATTTGCCCCGTAGGTTTTGAAATCGTTTGACCTTCTGTTTGGCCAGGCATATGAATATATAAAGGTGTGCGTTGTAAATTTAAAGTATCAAATTCTGTTATTTGATCTTTTTCTAAAAACTGTGCCATTGCACGATTGTGTTTTTCAGAAATACCATAATGATCACCATACAACACAATAATAGAATCATCATACATTCCCTCGGCTTTTAAACGCTCAATAAATTTTTTAATTGATTCGTCTAAGTAACGTGCTGTTACGATATAACGATCAAATACGCCATTACCAGAGTTGTATGGTTCAATGAATTTTGTATCTTCATCATACGTAAATGGATAATGATTCGTTAAAGTAAGGAAACGAGCATAAAAGGGTTGGTCAACAGTTTTTAATATATCTACTGATTGATCAAAGTATTCGATATCTTTTAATCCCCAATTTAAATTTGTTTCGGGCGTAATTTTGTAATCAAGTTCATTATAGTAACGATCATAACCGAGAGCAGAGTACATAATGTTACGATTCCAAAATGTTGCGTTATTCGCATGGAATACAGAAGTGAAATAACCTTGCTGACGTAAAATCTCTGGAGTCGCAGTATAATCATTGTTACCGTGCGTGAAAAATACAGCTCCTCGATTTAATGGATACAGCGACGTATCGATTAGAAATTCAGAATCGGATGTTTTTCCTTGCCCAGTTTGGTGGAAAAAGTTATCGAAGTAATAGCTTTCATTTATGAATTCATTCAAGAATGGTGTAACTTCTTGACCGTTAACTGATGCGCCTATTAAAAAGGTTTGTAGGGATTCAAGAGTGACAACAATTACGTTTTTTCCTTTTGCTGCACCAAACATGTTAGGGTTTGGCTCACTTTGGTTTGCCTTTACGTAGTTTTCAGTTTCTTGTAATTTACTACTATCAGCAAGTGCTTTTTGTGATCCTGCTTTTACTTGTAGTGTTAAATCATATACTTGATGAGTGTATAGTCCCAAATTTTTAACAAGCATGACTCGGTCGAATGATCTCGTTAATAGTTCAGGTCGTTCTTTTTCTGCAAGGTGTAGATTCGCAAAAAATACACCAAACGTTAAGAGAAAATATAACAAGCGTGCCGGATGAGTTACACGTCCTGTTTGGAAGACTAGTGCCTTCTTCTTTAACAAAATAAAGAAGAAAATAATGTCTACGAAAGCGAGTATAATTTTATAGTTCAATATTTCTATAATACTGCCGCCTAATTGGCCAAAGTTTGATGTTTGTCCAAGTACTGGTAACGTAACGAAATCACTATAAAAATCATAGAACATTACATTCCCAACAAGTACGATTGTTAATAAGAGATTAATACATAGCGCTATATAATTTCGCTTTTCACCGGTTGCAAATAATGCTAATCCGACAAAAGCTAATGATGCAGCGAGAGGGCTAATAAACAAAATAAGCTCTTGTGTAGAAGACTCAATTTTTAAATCGAAACTGAATCTTGTAATAAGATATGTTTTTAACCATACTGCTAAAGCAATTATTAAAACAAAGCTTATATTTTGCATTTGTAAATTGATTTTATTTTTCATTTTTACACCTTCTTTATACAATTTATTTAACTTGTGTTATATATTATATTTTCATAACTATTAGAGTGTAATGAACCATTTAATGGTTTCTAAAGGTAATAATATGAAGTATTCATATACGTACAATGGGGAATTTTAAAGCGCAAATCTATTTTTTGAAACAGAACAGAAAAAGTCATAGTTGTAGTAAAAAATACTTATAGACATCCTAACATATTAAACACTATGATGATGTTACAAAATATCGAACAAATGAAAGTGGAAATGAATAGAGGCTTTTAAAACTGTCGACATTCAATTTGTTAGAATTGAATGTCGATAGTTTTACCATACATAGTTATGTTAAATATGTATCTCGTAAAATCCCGATTCTTGGCGGGATAATCATTAGCAGGGGAAGGACAAGGTACATAAATAAAGTGTTATGGAAGTTAAAATATTTGATTGCTATCTTAATGAAAGAAATTAAATATGAGATAAATATTTTCCAACATACAACCCACTTGCAGCAGCTTGAGATAATGAATGAGTGACGCCTGAACAATCTCCAACTAAAAATAGTCCATGCACACTTGTTTCAAAATGGTTATTGGTTTTTATCGTAGGAGCATAGAACTTTCCGTCAATTCCATATAATAAAGTATCTTTATCGATCGGTTCCTGGATAAATTGTTCTAAACGTAATAAAAATTCTTTAAGCCCTTCAATATATAATCGAGGAATTTCTGTATTCAAATCTCCATAATCTCCTTGTAATGTAGGCTGTATACGGTTATGTTTCATGCCGTTCTCTGTTGTAGGTTGTTTATTTAGTAAGTCCTCTAAGCGCTGTATAACAATTCGATCTTGTCCTTGGTTAATGCTTTTAATAATTGAACTTGCGTATACATTTGCTTCTTTGAGAGTTGAAAAATAGCGCGGGATAAATAAAGTGAAATTTAAGTTAGGTGTGCCAGTTCCTTCCTCTCGAAAATTTTGACCGTCAGGCATAACTAAACCTTCTTCGTACTTTCTAATGATGCGTCCTTTCGGATTCATACAGTACGTAGTTGCTGTGAATTGTTCATGCTCATAAGAAAGTTTTGTCTCAAATGTATCTTTTAATATAGAACGTAATTGGTGTTCTTTCATCTCTACTCTAATACCTAAATCTACACGAGTTTGTTCCTGAGAAATATTTAGAGAAGTGCACATTTCTTTTAACCAATCCGCTCCGGAACGCCCAGTTGCAAACACTAGTTGCTTAGATTGAACTATTCCTTCATTTGTCTCTATTGTAAAATGATCTTTCTGTTTCATAATATGTTGTACATCTATATGAAATTGAATATTTATTTTCGTAAGTAAAAATTCATAGAGCTGCTGAAAAATGTCACTTGAAAGGGTAGTACCAAGATGTCTTACTTCTGTTGTTAGCATTTGTAAACCACACGTTTCTGCTCTCTTATTGAGATTTGGATTTTCTGTAGAGTATTTTGAAACAGAACTTCCTCCGAACTGACATAGAATTTCATCTACTTCAGCCATGAGTTGAATAAAGCTTTCTTTACCGACTTTTTGCTCAAGTTCTCCGCCAAATCCGTTTGTATAATTAAATTTCCCTTCAGATTTTCCTAAACCGCCAAACCCAAAATATTTATCACATGTAGTACAAGTACACACTTTTCCTTCGTCTAAAGGACAATGGCGATCTTCTAGCGCTTTACCTTTATCAAGAATTAAAACCTTTTTGTTACTTTTAGCCAGTGAATAAGCCATAAAAATGCTACTTACTCCAGCACCGATAATTGTAACGTCATACATATTTTTCCACCTGCTAACGAATAGTTTGTTTTTATTTTTCTAGTGTATAACAATTTTATGAAGTTAAGAAATAGCTTTTATTAATAAAGAGGGAGTTTTTGAACTTGATGCTTTTTTAATTTCTCGGAGTGGTGGGATAAATACAAATGTTTTTATTTGAAAGAAGAAATAGTTTTAAATAATCACTATGTCATATGATTAATAAAATCTAACATATAAAGAAACAGACCTTTCAAGTGAAGAGGTCTGTTAATGATTTCAAATGTTATTTAGCAAACAGATGGTTACCAATTACTGCTACTGTTTGACGTGTCGTAATCCATTTGTCTGTTGATGTTTTTGGATTATAGAAATAAAGCCAATCAGAATGTATGCCATTTGTGGAGATAGCTTCTTCTACTGCCATTTTTGCTTCTGGGCTTGCAGGCTGATTAATTCTTCCATCTGTAACAGGAGTAAAGGCATATCCGTATTTAATAGGTTCATAAATAACGCCTGTTATTGTATTTGGAAAACCTTTTGCGTTTACACGATTTAGTATAACTTTTGCTACAGCTACTTTACCTTTATAGGATTCGCCACCTGCTTCAGCGGTAACTAAGCGTGCCATTAAGTCTTTTTCTTTTTCTGAAATGCTTGAGTTAATTTTTAAATGTTGTCCTGTATAAAGCTTGTTTCCGGCTGTATTGTTAATTTGTTTTATAGATTGAACGGTAACATTGTAACGCTTTGCTATCGTTTCTAATGAATCTCCCTGTTGTACTTGATAAATAATTTGTCTAGAAATGTTCGCAGGTTTGGGTTTGGCATTTTGACGACCGGTGATTTCATTTGAGTTCGTGGCCCCTGGAATATTTAACTGTTCACCAATAAAGGTTTGATCGTTTCCTTTATTATTAGCCTGTTTAATGGATTGTATTGAAAACCCGTATTGTTTACTAATGCCCCAAAGTGTATCATTCTTTTTTACTGTATGAATGGTAGATGCTTCAGCTGTACTTTGATGACATACGAATGTAATTGCAGCTGCAGATATAGGGATTATATGTTTTATTTTTAATAATTTCATTGTAAATCCTCCTAGCAAAAATAAGGTGAAATTGTTAAGTAATATAGTTCAGAATGTCTATACATAATATTTTAATATAAGTATATTAGCACGTATAAAATAAATAATCATTATAAGTTTCTTATTTATGTAGTGTAGAGTCCGAATATGAAATATTGCATATGAAAATACATTGAAGTTCATATTGCTGATTACTATAATCTATTTAGTAGAAAGGGAATATGTTATATAAATAAAATCATTATAGATTAATATAATGATTACATATTATTAATAGGAGGAGTGATGTAATGAATATATTTAAAAGAATATCTGTTTCAGCTGTAATTATTTCAATATTTTTAGGAATAGGGGACACGGTCAATAGTGTAAAGGCTGATTCTATAGAACAGCAGAGTAAATTAGGGATAGAACAAGAAACAGATAAGCAAATCATTGTAAAATTCAATGCGGATTTGAAATTACCATATGAAGATGGTATTGAAAAACAGATACAAGCTCAAGCAAGTGATAAAGTACTAGAAGATCTTTTGGTAGAATATCCAGATGTAACATTCACTCGTTTATTCACATCTGTAAGTCCAGAAGAAATACAAGACCTTGAAGTGAAAGCACCCAATAATGTATCTACAAGTTTATTAAACTACTATATTCTTCAAACTCAAAATGGTGAGCAGAAAGAGGAACTAGTAGATAAGTTAAAGACATCTTCTTTAATAGAAGATGTGTATATGCAGAAGCAAGAAAAAATAACGCCACCGGAAGTGCAAATATCAAGTGTAGCTCTTAGTCCTAATAACAATCCTAGATTTAAACAACAAGGTTATCTTGAAGCAGCACCATACGGTATTAATGCGCCTTTCGCCTGGGGAGTTCAAGGCGGTAATGGAAATGGTATAACTTTTGTTGATATGGAATATGGATGGCTATTAAATCATGAGGATTTAGTACATCAAAATATTGAATTAATGTCTGGAAGAAATATAGATCAGCATGTTGGACATGGGACCTCTGTACTAGGAATTGTATCCTCCGAAGATAATGAAGTGGGGAATATTGGGATTGCGCCAAAAGCGAAAGCGAAAGTGATTTCTCAAATAAGAGATAACGGACAATATAATACAGCTGATGCGATATTAAGTGCTGTAAATCATTTAGAAGCTGGGGATGTTTTATTATTAGAGGCACAAGCTTCCTTTGATGGATATGGTGATAAATATTTACCTGTTGAAGTACAACCAGATATCTTTGATGCAATTCGTGCTGGTACAGATAAAGGTGTTGTAATTATAGAGGCTGGAGCAAATGGGTGGAATGATTTAGATCAATTTAAAGATAGAAATGGTAAACAAGTCTTAAATCGTAATAGTAAAGAATTTAAAGATTCAGGTGCAATTATGGTAGGAGCGGGCTCTTCATCTTTCCCTCATGAGCGTATGTGGTTTTCAAATTATGGAAGTCGGATTGATGTGTACGGGTGGGGAGAAAATGTAGATACAACTACAGCCGAGCAAAGTAGAAGTGCTGTAAATCTTTATACTACAAGCTTTAGTGGAACATCTAGTGCGTCGCCAATTATTGCTGGGGCAGCGACTTTAGTACAAAGCATTGCTAAAAAAAATTTAGGACAACCGTATAGACCAAGTGAATTAAGAACGATATTAAGTAACCATAACACTGGAACGAAATCTAAAAATCCATATGCAGATAAAATTGGTGTTTTACCAGATTTGAAGTCTATACTAGTAAACTTAGGGTATGAACAAAGAGAACTGAACGGTGGGAATGAGTTACAAGTAACAGAAAATGAACCAAATAATGAACCTAGACAGGCAAATAAAGTTAACTTTCATACACCAATGAAAGGAACACTACATAATCGTGATAAGGTAGATGTATTTACTTTCCAAATTGACTCACCAGAAAATATTAATATTTCTCTACTAAATGAACAAAACATTGGAATGACATGGGTACTTCATCATGAATCAGATTTAAACAACTATGTAGCATATGGTGAAAATGAAGGGAATGTAGTTAAAGAAACTTATAATGCAAAGCCAGGTAAATATTATTTATATGTTTATAAGTATGAGAATAAAGATGGTTCATATATATTGAATATAAAATAAACGAAAGGAACTTCAGATGAAGTTCCTTTAAATTTTTCTAATTCAGTATATGTGAATGATTTTTTAACTTTACTTCTATGCAATATTTCATATTGATGAAATGTTATTTATTTTTTACTCACCAGATTATATTATATTCAATAAGTTTGATATAAAACAGAAAAAGGAGGAATAATAATGAGCAATAAGAAGTTTATTTTGAAATTATTCATATGTAGTATGATATTTATCACATCTGTATTTGCTTTACACGATAAGCAAGTCGTTGCAGCTAGCTCTGTTATTGAACTTGAAAATTGGTCAAAATGGATGCAACCTATACCTGATAACATCCCGTTAGCACGAATTTCAATTCCAGGAACACATGATAGTGGTACGTTTAAATTACAAAATCCAATAAAGCAAGTATGGGGAATGACGCAAGAGTATGATTTTCGTTATCAAATGGATCATGGAGCTCGCATTTTTGATATAAGAGGCCGTTTAACAGATGATAATACGATAGTTCTTCATCATGGGCCATTATATCTTTATGTAACACTGCATGAATTCATAAACGAAGCGAAACAATTTTTAAAAGATAACCCAAGTGAAACAATTATTATGTCTTTAAAAAAAGAGTATGAGGATATGAAAGGGGCAGAAGGTTCATTTAGTAATACGTTTGAAAAAAATTATTTTGTTGATCCTATCTTTTTAAAAACAGAAGGAAATATAAAACTTGGAGATGCTCGAGGGAAAATTGTACTACTAAAAAGATATAGTGGTAGTAATGAATCTGGAGGATATAATAATTTTTATTGGCCAGATAATGAGACGTTTACGACAACTGTAAATCAAAATGTAAATGTAACAGTACAAGATAAATATAAAGTGAGTTATGATGTGAAAGTAAAATCTATTAAAGATACGATCAAGGAAACGATGAACAATAGTGAGGATTTAAATCATCTATATGTTAATTTTACAAGCTTGTCTTCTGGTGGTACAGCATGGAATAGCCCATATTATTATGCCTCTTATATAAATCCCGAAATTGCGGCATATATTAAACAAGAGAATCCAAAAAGAGTTGGTTGGGTGATCCAAGATTATGTTAGTGATAAGTGGTCACCGATTCTCTATCAAGAAGTTATAAGAACTAATAAGTCACTTTAATTTTCACCATAATTTCATAGAAACAATGTAACGCTATTAAAAGTCTTGTGGAATTCCCATAAGACTTTTTAGTATTGGATATTATGAGAATCAAAGTTCTTTGAATAGGTTTATATAGTTAATATAATAATTTAATGCAGTTATAAAATCGACACAAAAAAATGTCGATAAATGTCGAATATTATTGTAATATAAAACATATAAGTATAATATACAGATGAGGTGGAATTGTTGTCTTTTATTAAAAATAGTAAAATTGGAACGAAATTAAATGTGTTAGTCATTATATCGAGTTTGGCTTGTATCATGTTATCTTCTCTAGGGTTTTTAGGGCTTCAAAAAGGTGAAAATACATCTTCTAGTATGTATGACGAAAGGCTATTACCAATTGAATGGATAGGAACTGTAGAATCAAATTTTTACCATGTTAATATGAATTTTATGGAGATTATGATATCGAAAGATGAAAAAAGAATGAAAGAACTAATAACAGAAATGGATAAGACTAGGAAAGAAAATGATGAGTTATTAAAACAATTTGAAACTAGAATTAGTTCTCATAAAGAAAAGGGCTTGTATAATGCATTTCAAAGTCAATTCAAAGATTTAAGAATACAAATGAAGAAAGCACAGGATTTGGGACTGACTAATAATGAAGAAGCTTATAGCTATTATTTAAAAGAAATTGAGCCTAATATGGGAAAAACAATTCAGTCTATCCGTGAACTTATTTTATATAATAATACCGCGGCTGAACAACTACAAAAAGAGAATATCAATAGTGTGAAAAATACAATAATAACATTTGTAATTATTTCATGTGTTGGAATCATAATAATTATTTTTATTGGTTTTATAATAAAAAATACTATAAAAAAACCAATTGTATTATTACAAAAAGATATGGAACGAGTATCTGCTGGAGATTTAACAATTCGAACTTCTTATAAATCCGAGAACGAATTAGGCCATATTGTACAATCCTTTAATAGTATGTTAGATAACTTGCAACAATTAGTCGGTCAGGTGAAGGTTACAGCAAAAGAAGTGATTATTTCAACTGAAAATATGTTACAAGAGACAAAAACGGCAGCACATATATCAAACGAGGTTGTTCGAACTACTTCTGAAATAAATAAAGAAATAGAGGGACAAGTGACTAGTATTCAAGAAAGTTCAACTGCGATGGAAGAAATTGCAACTGGAGTTCAAACAGTAGCTGAATCTTCAGCGATGGTTGCTGAAGTTGCTGTTGCAACAATAGACCAAGCAAATGCTGGTAGTGAAGTTATAAAACAATCTATTCGTCAAATGAATAGTGTGAATGAAGTTGTCGAAGAAACTGCTAAGGTCATTGATAGACTTGTTACACGTACACAACAAATTGAAGAAGCGCTAGATATTATTACTAATATTGCAGAACAAACGAATTTACTGGCCTTAAATGCTGCAATTGAGGCAGCACGCGCCGGAGAAAATGGAAAAGGATTTGCAGTAGTTGCAGCTGAAGTAAGAGGTCTGGCTGAGAAATCTAAAACGTCTGTAAATGATATAAATAATTTATTACGTTTTATACATCAAGATACACAGGATACAGTTCATGTAATGAAAAAAGGTCATCAACAGGTTAGTGGTGGTAAAGAAGCAGCATATAAGGCAGAACTCACATTTTCATCTATTATGCAAGATATTAATAGAATAACGTCCCAAATTCAAGAAATGTCTGCTGCCACAGAAGAAATGTCTGCTGGGACAGAAGAAGTGAATGCCTCTTTATCAATAGTTTCTGAAACTGCAACACAAGTCGCACAAGAAACGAATCGAACGGTACAATCAATTCAAGCACAAGCCACATTGATTCAAGAAATAACGACGAAATCTAATGAAATGAAAAAGAAAGTCGAAAATTTAGAAATGCTAATTTCACAATTCATTATTGAAGAATAAGTTTGTTAACATTTATCATTAGTATAAACTTTAAGATACTCAATATAGTCTGCGTTGCACAATTTGAAAAAGGACCTTTATAGGTTCTTTTTTTGTAAATGGTGTGAATGCTATGTTCTATTATAGTGAAAAACAGAAACTTAATAATCATTTAAATTTGTACCTATAAATTTTATATGTAATAATGAATTTGATTTATTCTAATGAAATGGAGGTATATACTATGAAGTTTCCACATGATTTTTTATTCGGAGCTGCTTCAGCTTCTTATCAAGTAGAAGGTGCATGGAATGAGGATGGAAAAGGTGTTACGAATTGGGATGAGTTTTCAAAAATTCCTGGCAAAACATACAATGGAACAAATGGTGATGTAGCGGTTGATCATTATCATCGATATAAGGAAGATGTTCGTTTAATGGCTGAGATGGGATTGGAATCGTATCGTTTTTCGATTTCTTGGGCGAGAATATTGCCGAATGGAGATGGAGAGGTAAATGAAAAAGGCATTAAATTTTATAACAATTTAATTGATGAATGTTTAAAGTACGGGATTGTACCGTTTGTCACTTTATATCATTGGGATCTACCATTACCGTTAGAAAAGGATGGTGGGTGGACGAATAAACGAACAGCAGATGCTTTTGTAAAGTATGCCGAAATTTGCTTTAAAGCATTTGGTGATAGAGTGAAACATTGGATTACTTTTAATGAAACAGTAATGTTTTGTGGATTAGGCTATTTAAAAGGTGCACATCCACCAGGGATAAAAAATGATGTTCCAAAGTATTTTCAAGCGACTCATTATGTATTTTATGCACATGCGAAAACAGTTGCGGTGTACAAGCAGCTGAAACAATATGGGGAGATTGGGATTACACATGTTTTCTTACCTGCTTATAGTGTGGATGATGAAAAAGAAAATATACTAGCAGCAAATCATGCGAATGAATATGAAACGTATTGGTATTATGATCCAGTTTTAAAAGGTGAGTATCCACCTTATGTTGTTCAACAATTAAAGGAAAAAGGGTGGACTCCTAATTGGACGGTTGAAGAATTAGAAATCATTAAACAAAATGCCGAAAAGAATGATTTTATTGGCTTGAATTATTATCAACCAATACGAGTAGAAAGATACGATATGGATATAAAGAGCGATGAGCATTCTCGAGAAAACTCAACACTTGCTCCAGGTAATCCTTCTTTTGATGGTTTTTATCGCACAGTAAAAATGGATGATAAAACATATACAAAATGGGGATGGGAAATATCTCCCGAAGGTTTCTTAGATGGATTGCATATGTTGAAAGAGCGTTACGGTGACATAAAGATGTATGTAACGGAAAATGGACTTGGTGATGAAGATCCAATCATTGAAGGAGAAGTTGTAGATGTTCCGAGAATTAAATTTATTGAAGAGCATTTAAAAGTAATAAAGCGTGCAATTGAAGAGGGAATCAATTTAAAAGGTTATTATGCATGGTCAGTGATTGATTTATTAAGTTGGTTAAATGGGTATAAAAAGCAATATGGCTTTATTTTTGTCGATCATAATGATAACTTAAAACGTAAGAAAAAACTTTCGTTTCATTGGTATAAACATGTGATCGAAACGAGAGGAGAAGAGTTATAACAGATAAAAGAGTATTTTAGGAGAAAGTGTATGAGTGCAAAGTATAAACAAATTGCAGATGTGTTAGAGCAAAACATTAGAGATGGGCTTTTTAATGAAACGAAAAAACTACCTACAGAAGAAGCTTTGATGAATCGGTTTGAAGTAAGCCGTAATACGATACGTAAAGTAATTAGTCAGCTTGTAAATAGAGGTTATATTTTTCAAGTGCAAGGTAGTGGTATGTTTTTACGTGAAACTTCTGTAACAGATTACATTAATTTAGGAAGTTTACGTGGATTAACGAAAAATCTCGTTTCGCAAAATATTGAAACGAAAGTGTTAGAGCTTGAAGTAATAGATGCGGACGAAGATATAGCAAAGCGGATGCAATGCGAAGCTGGAACTAGGATATATTTTTTGAAGCGTTTAAGAATTGTAGATGGTAAACCATTCTCTATTGAAGTAAGTTATTTCAAAAAGGATATTATTCCATATTTGAATAAAGAAATAGCATTAAGCTCTGTATACAGTTATTTCATTGAAGATTTACGATTAAATATTGGCTTTGCCGATAAATTTATTAGTTGTGAAAAAGTAAATAAAGAAAACGCGCAGCTGTTAGAATTAAATGAAGGTGATCCGGCGCTTCTTATTGAAAATACAGTATGTCTTGTAAACGGGACAATTTTCGAGTTATCTCAATCGATGTTTCATTATGAAAAGACTAAACTTTTAAATCGAATTAATTTCAAATAAAAATAGAAAATAATTTATCGTGTGAAAAGCAACTGAGTCCAAAGTGATCAGTTGCTTTTTATTTTTTAAAGTGGATGAGCAAAAAAACACAAAAGTGGTTGGTCCGTTTTTTGTAAACATCTATTATGATAAGAGAAGAAAGGTAGTATGTTATTAAAGTTTTAAAGAGGAAGTTCTTTATTAAAATAGATTGTCTTTAGAGAGGTGAAAATACAATGATTTTTGCAATTTCACTAGTGGTTATTATTGTAATTGGATCCCTGTTTGGGACCGTGTTAGTTGCACGAAATGTGGAGGAGAATTACGGCAAGTCTACAAAGAGAAATGTGAAAAACTTATCAACTATTTATATTCTTCTTCTTTTCGTACTACTTGTTGGGGTAACGTGGTATGCGGTAGTGATTTAATAGTTTTGAAAGAAAAAAGTTAATATTGTATATGATGGAGGAGTATGATTTTGATAAAAAATGAACGCCACGTTTTAATTGTTTTTCCGCATCCAGATGATGAGTCATATTGCGTGGCAGGTACAATTTTAGCTTATGCGCAGCGAAATGTTCCTCTTACTTATGTTTGCTTAACGTTAGGTGAAATGGGGAGAACGATGGGGAATCCTCCTTTTGCAACACGTGAATCATTAAATGTTATAAGAGAGACGGAACTAAAGAGGGCTACAAATATTTTAGGGATTAAAGATTTACGTATGATGGGATATCGTGATAAAACTCTTGAATTTGAAACTCCCGGAGAGTTAAGACGTGTATTACAAAAATGTGTAGAAGAAGTGAATCCTTCGTTAGTTATTTCTTTTTATCCGGGATAAGCGGTTCATCCAGATCATGATGCAACAGGAGAAGCGGTAGCAGAGGCGTTAGCTAATATTCCGGAATATAAAAGGCCAACATTTTATGCGGTAGCTTTTTCGAAGAATCATGAAGCGGAAATAGGTCCTCCGCATTTTAAAAACGAAGTGAAAGAATATGTTCCCAAAAAATTAGAGGCATTGCAAGCACATGCATCACAATTTGCGACGAAAGTAACGGAACTAAAAAGAGAGTATGAAGAAGGTGTACCGGAAACAGTAGAGTGGTTAGAAAAGGAACCATTTTGGATATATTCATTCAAAGATAAGAGTAAGTGACGTTATAGCTGAAGGTGATGAATATGTATTTTGAATATAAGAATCGGAAAATTTCTTACAATATAGAAGGATCGGGCCCTGTTATATTGTTATTACACGGTCTTGGTGGGAACGCAAACAATTGGCTATATCAAAGGCAATATTTCAAAGAGAATTGGACTGTGATTTCTCTTGATTTACCGGGGCATGGGAAATCGGAAGGGCTGGAAATTCTTTTTAAAGAATATGCAAATGTATTGTATGAGTTATGCAGTTATTTAAAGCTACAAAAAGTAGTTATGTGTGGTCTTTCAAAAGGAGCTAGAGTCGGTATCGATTTTGCTATTCAATATCCAGGCTTTGTTTCTAGTTTAATTGTTGTAAATGCATTTCCCTATTTGGAGCCTGAAGATCGAAAAGAACGAATTGAAGTATATGATTTACTTAGCTTACACGATAATGGAAAAACATGGGCGGATACATTATTGAAGGCGATGGGAGTAGCAGATAATGAAGTAATTGTTAGGGGATTTTATCAATCTTTACAGTCTATTAATTCGGTGCATATTCAAAGATTATTTGCTGAATTAGTAGATTATGATCAAAGACCGTTTCTTTCAAATATTTCATGTCCTACTTTAATTATAAGAGGGGAAAATGATGATTTCGTTCCCGAGAAATATGTAAGAGAGTTTGAAAGACGTTTGAAAAATACAACTTTTATTGAGTTTAAAAATAGTGGACACTTACCTTATTTAGAACAGCCGACTAGCTTTAATATGACGGTAGAAAGATTTTTAAATCATGTAATTAATTAATACTATTATTAAAGTTAATACTGTTATTAGGGAATCAAGGATAGTTCGTTTTGAGAGGGGGCAACAAGGTGGAATGGAAACCAAATCGTGCAGATAAGACGCCTGTATATAAACAAATAGCGGATTATATGGAAAGGGGTATTTCTTCAGGTGAGTTTCCTTCTGACAGCAAGTTACCTTCTGAGCGTACGTTAGCGAAAGAATTACAGGTGAACCGGAGTACAATAGTAGCTGCGTATGAAGAATTAAAATCACTTGGAGTAGTAGAACGGCAAAAGGGAAGCGGAACAAGGGTCAATACAGATATATGGGGTGTCTCACATAAACGAATACCGAACTGGGGTAGGTACGTGGAGGATGGATCGTTCTTACCTAACGTACCACTCGTTCAACAAATTAGAACGGAAACACAAAAAGACGACTTAATTAATTTAGCGAGTGGTGAATTGTCACCAGAATTGATTCCGAGCGATAGATTCCGAACGATTTTGTCGGAGAAAACATTTATGGAAAACCTCGGTTATGACCATCCGCTTGGAAATGAAATGTTGAGAAAAACAATTGCAGCACATGTTCAGCAATATAAACAAATTGAAGCAGATTCGAATTCTATCCTTATTACATCTGGCGCACAACAGGCACTTAACCTTATCGTGCAATGCTTATTAAAACCAGGAGACGCGATTGCAATTGAAGATCCGTCGTATTGTTTTTCATTGCCGATGTTTAAATCTGCTGGCTTAAAAATATTCCATCTACCTGTTGATCAGCATGGAATGAATCCAGATGACTTAATTGATTTGCATAAAAAGCATCGTATTCGCATGGTATTTTTGAATCCAGATTATCAAAATCCAACGGGAACTGTGTTGTCATTAGCAAGGCGTAAAAAGGTTTTAGAGCTGTCTTCTGAATTTGGTATACCGATTGTAGAAGATGATCCGTATAGTTTAACTTCATTTAATGGAGAAGTGAATCCTACATTAAAGTCAATGGATCAAAACGGGAATGTTCTTTATATAAGTTCATTATCAAAAATTGTTGCATCAGGATTACGTATTGGCTGGGTAATTGGCCCTACGCGTGTAATAGAACGTTTAGCGGATGCAAAACAGCAAGTTGATTTTGGCCATAGTGTATTTACGCAGTGGGTGGCAAATCAATTTTTAGAATCAGAAGATTTTCATGCACATATTACAATGCTTCGTGAGCAATTGAAAGACAGAAGAGATGTGTTAATTAGAAAGCTTGAAGAAATATTAGGGGACCAGGTTGAATTTTTTGTTCCAGAGGGTGGAATACATTTATGGTGCAAAGTGCAAGGAACATTTGATGAATATCATTTATTAGGCGAATCTATACGAAATGGTGTAGCGTTTGTCCCGGGAAGTGTTTTAGGTACTAAAAATGAATATATTCGTTTTACTTTTGGGAGAGTAGATGTCGAACAAATTCAACTGGGAATTACGAGGTTTGCGGAAACGTTAAATGAGATCTCATAATAGTGATGCGTAATATTGAAATGGGGGAAAGAAATGAAGTACGTGGCGCTTTTACTGCAAGTAGGCGTGCTATATGTATTTAGCTTAGTTGGTACGTGGATTCAGGAAGTATTCCATTTATCAATGCCAGGAAGTTTAATTGGGATGTTAATGCTGTTTCTGCTCCTTTCTACTCGTATTTTACCATTAAAGTGGTTTGAGGAAGGTGCGGAAAAGTTACTCGTATTTTTACCGTTATTTCTAATTCCTTCGACAACAGGGCTGATGGAATTCGGGTCTTTTCTTTTCGGTAAGGGGAGTATTATATTCCTGTTAGTAGTTGCAAGTACGGTAGTAACTTTAATTGTTTCAGGATATATAAGTCAATTATTAGTAACATCAAAAAAATAAAATCGACAAGGTGCACGATGCAAATGGTCTTAATTATTATTACTGTAGTAATGTATGTATTGGCGACAAAGTTATATAAAAAAATTCCGTTTCCATTTACGTTACCGGTGTTAACAGTTACAGCGAGTATGATTTGCTTATTTTTAATTTTTGATATTTCTCATCATGAATATAGGGAACATGGGGGAGATATTCTTTCCGGCTTATTAAGTCCTGCAATTGTAGCGTTAGCGATACCTTTATTTAAAGAGCGAAACATACTTATGAAAAACTTTTTGTCGATACTTATCGGTGTAGCGGTAGGTATAGTGGTTTTAACGAGTATGAATGTAGTGATTGGCGGGATGTTAAATATAGATAAGGAACTCATATTAACAACACTGCCGCAATTAGCGACGATGCCTATTGCTATTTCATTAGCGGATCAAATTGGCGGTATTCCATCTATGACTTCTAGTTTTGTAGTTGTTGCAGGGATAACAGGTGCTATTATCGGACCAACAGTACTTAAGTTTTTCCGAATAACAAGTACGATTGGAAAAGGAGTGGGGATGGGCTGCGCATCACATATTATCGGTGTGAGCCGTCTCGTGAAGGAAGGCGAAAAAGAAGCGACAATCGGTTCGGTAACGATGATTGTAACGGGAATACTCATTAGTATATTCATACCGTATGGAACGAAATTTATATTTTAAAATGTAATGGAGATGAGAAAATGACAACATGGTTTATAGTTACTTTATTTATTTTTGGCGCTGTTAAAGTGCTAGTTTCTAGTATGCCAACTTCTGTTGTAGAATCAATTATTAGTAGATTTGAATTGCATCAAAAACTTGAGGAAGAGAATACCTCTATATCGATAGATGGAAAGAATATAGAGGGAGAAATGAAACGACAAGTTATTCATGAATTTAATGAAGCTTTATTTTTAGATAAACATTATTTCCCGCCACATGGAGAAGGAACACCACTTGTTATTGATACGAAGAAAGGGAATAAAGAGATTAGATTTTCTCTATATAGCCATGAGGAACATGTTGATGTAATCAAGCAATATAAGAAGAAAATCGTTGCTTATCGTTTACGTTCAAAAAGTCTTCAAACTCTTGCACCATTAGCAATAACCGAAGATTATGCTTAAGAAGAGATCGATTATGGTCTCTTCATTTTTGTATGAAATGATATACTTTCCAAATAAAAGAAAAGAAAATCATATAGCCAAATAAAGAATATGTATGATTCCAATCCAAGCTATGAATAAAGAAACCGAATCTTTCAGCAACTTGTTCAAAAATGCTGGCAAAAATACCTATTGAAATAATAAGTAGAATTCTAGAAATTGTAGATAATGTTTTGGAAATTTGTATAAAAACAGCTGTTAAAATCGGTAGTACAAACAAAGTAAAGCCAATGTTAACTGAAAATATGGATGAGAATGGTCTAACGGGAAAGGAATAGATTTGGTTCGCAACAAAGAAAGCATCTAAGCAAGTTCCGATAATAGAAGAGAGTAAGATTGTAACTGCTAATGCTAGAAAATCATTCTTCTTCTCGAAGGAGGACGTTTTTCTTTGCAAGAATTGCCAACTCAATTGTTTCGAGTGTTTTACAGTAGTCTTCTGTAATTTGTCCATTTATATTTTCCTCCTTATCTACTAAGTAATTTACAACTTGCCAGTCCGTAAACCAATCTTCATTGTCAACTTCTTCATGCTTCATATCTCGCCATGCATAGATGAGTGCAGGACTGTATATACGATAAGCGCCACTACGCAACTGGCATTTCTTTATTCGACGCTTATAAAACTCACGGGAAAAAGATTCATTGATACTTGAAAATAAATGAGGCCAGTAATCTTTCCTTGATCCTGTATGCGGATGGTGCTGGGCCCAGCTTATTATTTGAGATAAAACATGTGTGTCTCGAAATAATAATGAATACAACCTTTTTCCAATTAAGATTCGTTCGTGTAAGGAAGTGAAATGTTTCATTGTATCACCAAATAGTAATACTTTGAGTTTCTTATCATTTTCGTAGAATGGGAAAAGAATATGATTAAATTGAAAGAAATCAAAGAGTTTAAATCCAATACTATTAAGTACAGTCTTTTTAAATTGTATATTTTGAATCACTCTTTTTTCTAAGTAGTGTTGCTCATTAATAATAGTTGCAATGGCTAATGTTTTTTTGTTACCTGTTTTCCAAAAATCGTTCCACATCGTTTCCATAAATGTAGAAACATTTAGGTGAGGGAGAAGGTGAAATAGCTTTTGTGCTCTTTTCACACTTTGTTCATAAAGCAGAAATTGAGGATATACATCTTGGAAAATAAGCCAATTCCCTCTTTCTAAAAAAGAAAAAAATGTGATTTGATCTTTCTCTGATAAAATTTTCGTATATAAATCGCCCTTTAAATCAGTCATATTCCAACCGCCGTTACGTGATACCATATGCCCAAGTAGTGCCCAATGTATTTCTGGATATTGAGTGTAAAATTGGTAGTATGCTCGTGTTCTTGTCACATTATTTTTATTTAGCTGTTCAGTTTGTATTTTTATGTTGTTGATGATGAGTTGCTCTTCTTTCGTTAATTTATACATCGAGCCAGAATGTATGAGTTTGCTTTTTTGTTTTAATTCATTTTTTACATCAAATAGGGAGAGAGGCAGTGCTTTGGAAGGTCCGTTATATGTATGATTTGAATTGCTTCGGTACATTCCGTTACCTCCATTTTTCATAAATTTAAACATGATTATTGGCTATGAATCGTTCTATTTATTTTATTACGAGTATAAGAAATAAATGAGCGGTGTTTTTATAAGGGTTTAGTTATCATGCAAAAAGTATAAAAAATCTTACTGTTGTGAGGTGAAATAAAAAACAGAAACTATTTTTAATAGTTTCTGTTTTTTTATTTTGTCAATTAAATGTAACAAACGACAATTATGATTTAAATCAATTGAAAATAATTCAATAAATTTTATAAATACAATTTTAATTGAAATGTGTGGTAGGAGGAAAAGAAATGCTAAATAAAATAATTTTAATTACTGGTGGTACAGGTTCGTGGGGACAGGAACTTATAAAACAATTATTAGAAAAATCACCGAAAGAAATTAGAGTTTTTTCAAGAAATGAAACGGTTCAGTTTGAAATGCAGCAACAGTTTATAAATGATGATAGATTAAAATTTATTATTGGAGATATTCGTGATAAAGATCAACTAGTCTATGCATGCCAAGGTGTCCATTATGTATTCCATCTTGCAGCTTTAAAACATGTTCCAGTATGTGAGTATTATCCTTATGAAGCTATAAAAACAAATATACATGGTACACAAAATGTAATTGAAGCATCTATACAGATGCAAGTTGAGAAAGTTATATATGTTTCAACGGATAAAGCATCCGATCCATCAAATACGTATGGGATGACAAAAGCAATTGGTGAGAAGTTAATGGTGCATGCGAATATGCAAACGAAGAAAACAAAATTCATTTGTGTTCGTGGTGGAAATGTTTTGGGGACGAGCGGAAGTGTGGTACCACTCTTTAAAAAACAAATTAAAAAATCTTTACAAGTAGGGATTACCGATGCAAATATGACTAGATTTTTCTTAACGATTGAAGATGCTGTTGGATTGTTATTTAAAGCCGTATATCAAGGTAGAGGTGGGGAAATCTTTGTTATGAAAATGCCGGCATGTAAAATAACAGATTTAGCAGAAGTGTTAATTGAAGATTCGAAAAAGGAAAACGTGAAGGTAAAAGAAGTAGGGATAAGACCGGGTGAAAAATTAAGTGAAATGCTTTTATCTGAGGTAGAGAGTAAAACAAGTATAAGTTTTGATCAAAATTATTTTGTGGTACTACCGACTATTCCTATAGAAGGACTGCAAGAATATTATGCTAGCTATCCGCTTGTGGATGTGAAGAGTTTTAGTTCTCAACAAGACTTACTTACAAAACACGAGGTGAAACAAATGTTATTAAAAGGAGGGTTTTTACGATGAAAAAAAATGCGAGTCTTTTAATAACTGGTGCAAATGGTTTCACAGGACGCCATGCTTGCCAATATTTTTTAGAGCAGGGCTTTCATGTAATTCCTATGTTTCAAAATCGTGCACATAGAGAAATAATTGGGAATGGTATTACTTGTAATTTAACTAATAAGAGCGAAGTAATGAAGGTAATGAAACAAATAAAGCCAGATTATGTATTGCATTTAGCAGGAAAGAATTCGGTCATAGAGTCTTGGACAGCTGCTCTTGAATATGTAGAGGTTAATGTAATAGGGACGTTATATTTATTAGAAGCAATTAAGCAAGAAGTACCTCACTGTAGAACATTGGTTATAGGATCTGCTTTGCAAGCAGATAATATGAGCAATATAAAAATTTCAAATCCATATAGTTTAAGTAAAACGATGCAAGTCATTATTGCAGAGGCGTGGAGTGAATTAATGAATTCAAATATTATCATTGCAAAGCCCTCGAATTTAATTGGTCCAGGAGTATCGAATGGTATTTGTTCTATTCTTGCAAAAAAAATGATAACTATAGAGTCGAATAAAAGTGAAGCAATTATTGAAGTAAACAGTTTGAAAGATAGTAGGGATTTTCTAGATGTACGTGATGCGGTTAAAGCGTATCATGTGTTATTGCGCGATGGAATAAATGGAAAACAATATAATATTGGATCAGGGATAAAACGGTCTTTATTAGATGTAATAGAACAATACAAAGAATTAACACAGCTGAGTTTTTCCATAAAAGAAGCAGAGCATAGTGGAAGCGAATCAAATGAGAGTTTAGTAATAGAGGATATAAAAAGGTTAGGTTGGGTCCCAGAAATTCAATTCCATCAATCATTAAAAGATGTACTCGAGTATGCGAAGTGTAGTGAAATCTGCATTCAATGAAAAATGAAAAGGGTGTAAGAAATATATGAATGGCTATAAAACAATGGATAATCAAAATACGCTATTTCTTTTAATTGTTGATACGCTGGACTGGAAAGATGAGGAAGAGCATGTTTTGTGTATCTATGAGGCGATAAATAAATGTCAAGCCTATGTGGAAGGTAAAAAGGGTGATAGGAAAAATCCAGTAATAGGTACAGGAACTAGGCCTGTAATTCAAGTCTTTGCTCAGTATGAATGTAGTGAGTATGGAAATGATTTTTATGATCTTATTAAAGATTTTTTGCAAGATATAGGGTTTGAGCTAAATGTTTATATAAATAATAGTAAGTTTACTTACATTTAATAGATTAGTATAAAACAAGATTTTTAATGATAAAGGTGGATATAAATTATGAATAAAAAGATTCTCTTTACTGGGGGCGGTACAGCCGGACACGTAATGATTAATATGGTATTGATTCCTAAATTTATGGAAAAAGGATGGGGAATTGAGTATATTGGATCTCAAAATGGAATTGAAAAACTATTAGTTCAAAATGTGAAATACAATAGTATTTCAACGGGGAAGCTTAGGAGATATTGGGATTGGGAGAACTTTAAAGATCCTTTTAAAATAATAAAAGGTTGCATACAAAGTTATAAATTGATGAAACGAATAAAACCAGATGTTGTTTTTTCGGCAGGAGGATTTGTGTCCGTTCCTGTAGTAATAGGAGCGTGGATGAATAAAGTACCTGTAATAATACGTGAACCAGATAGTACGTTAGGATTAGCAAATAAAATAGCATTACCTTTTACTACAAAACTATGCACAACATTTCCTCAGACAGGAGAAAATGTAAGTAATGAGAAGAAGGTTTATGTAGGACCAATTGTAAGGGAAGAAATTGAGAGGGGCAATGTATTGCGGGGAAGAAGCTATTGTAAATTTCAGCAAGATAAACCAGTATTGTTAATTATGGGTGGGAGTCAAGGTGCTCAATGGATAAATGATATGGTAAGGGGAAGTTTGGAAAAATTACTATTAAATTTTAATATTGTTCATATGTGCGGTAAAGGGAAGGTGGATTCATCTATTGGTATGGAAGGTTATATGCAATTTGAGTATATAGGGGACGAGTTGCCGCATATACTAAATATGGCGAGTGTTGTAGTTTCTAGAGCAGGTTCTACTGCTATTTCTGAATTGCTATTTTTGAAGAAACCGATGTTGCTTATCCCGTTAACTAACAGTTCTAGTAGGGGAGATCAAGTTTTAAATGCTGAATATTTTTCTCGGCAAGGATATGCGGAAGTTATAATCCAGGACAGAATAAGTACGAATGTATTCATACATGCAGTAAATAAGTTGTATACAAATAAGGAGAGATATATTCAAAACATGAATGGATATAAGAAAACAAATGATGAGGGGATTCATCAATTAATAGATATAATAAATGAAGTGGTGAAGGAATAGAAATTTAAATAAAAAAACAAAAGGAAAGAAGATATCTTCTTTCCTTTTTACTATAGTTGTTCAAATTCATTATTACTTATCCATATTAGCAATATACTATAGGTGAATACCGATTTCTAATAGCTCAGTAAATGCATGAGTATGGATAGGTTTACTATAATAGTAACCTTGAATAAACTGACATTTATTTTTTTGAAGGAAATTCACATGTTCTTTCGTTTCTACACCTTCTGCAATGACAGACATTTCTAATGTATGTGCTAATGTGATAATCGTTTTAATAATTTCCATTCCATCTTCACACGTTTCAGACATTGTAATAAATTCTCTTGGGATTTTTAACGTATCTATTGGATATAAAGGTAAATACGCTAGTGAAGAATAACCTGTACCAAAGTCGTCGATTGAAATGTGAACTCCTAAACCCTTTAGTGTGCGGAGCTTTATCAATGTTTCTCGCTCATCCATCATTGCAATGCGCTCTGTTAATTCAAGGTCGAGAGAACTTGCCGGTAAGCCTGTAGTTGCTAATGTAGAAGAAATAGACTTTACAAAATCTTCTTGTTCAAATTCTTTAGCAGATAAGTTTACACCAATTTTTAAATGAGAATATCCGAGTGTGTGCCAACGTTTCATTTGCTCACAAGCCTGCTGCAATGTCCATTTTCCTATTGGAATAATTTGTAGTGTTTCTTCAGCAATCGGAATAAATTCATATGGAGAAATAACGCCTAATTCAGGATGATTCCACCTGATTAGAGCTTCTGCACCGATAATTTTATTAGATTCACTATCAACTTGAGGTTGATACAAAAGGAACAATTCTTCATTTTGTATTGCGTTTGGTAAATCTTTTTCTAATCGTAATCGTCTTTCAATTTTTTTAGCGATTACATCGTCATAAATAGAGACAGAGTTAAGCTCTTTTGCCTTTGCATCATACATTGCAACATTAGCGTTTTTCAAAAGTGTAGCGGTATCGATTCCGGAATGTGGATAAATAGCGATGCCGATACTAAGTGATAAAGTTAATGTATGCTCATGTATGACAAACGGTTTTTCCATGCATTCAAATAACTGGTTGCATAAATCGAATAAGGAATCTTCGTCAGTATAGTTTTCAATTAAGATTGTAAATTCATCGCCACCGATTCTTGACAGATGAGTATGTGATGGAAGACATGATTGGAATCGCTTCGCTACTTCTTCTAATATGTGATCTCCTGCCGAATGTCCAAGTGTATCGTTAATTGCTTTAAAGCGATCTAAATCTAAGTATAATAATGCGAGCTCACTGTCTGTTGTTTTAGCATTTTTTATAACTCTTTTTAATTTCTTATGGAAAAAGGCACGGTTCCCAATTTTCGTTACCGTATCATGGAATGCTAAATACTTTATTTCTTCTTGTTGCTTTTTTAGTGCGGTAATATCTTTTACCATAATATAACTTCCTGAAATTTGTCCGTCTATTATAATAGGGACGATGGTAACGTATAAAAAATAAGTAAAACCATCTTTATATTTAGAACTTAGTTGTAAGTATGCCGATTCTTGTTGTTTCACCTTTTCTAATGCAGATGTTAGTTTATGTTTGTCTTCATCTAAAATAATCGAAAAACAAGTTTCACCGAGTAACTCATCTGTTGGTGCTCCAAGTAGTATACTTCCGGCTTGATTTACATTTAAGAATACGCCATGTAAATCAATTGTAAAAATAGGATCAGGGTGATATTCATATAACGATTTAAACTTTTGTTGTTTTTGAGATAGAGCCTCTGATTTATGAACTAAATCAGAAGTCCGTAAAGTCACCTTTTCTTCTAGTTGTGCATTGAATGCCTGTAAACGTTTTGTTAGGGAATTGTTTTGCATACGTACAATAGAATGACGAATGAGTACGAAAATAAAAGTAATACAATTTCCTGTAATGAGAGTTGAGGATGATGTTTGTTCTTTTAATGTAAACCCGATTAGTATTGCAACAGCAAGATAGGGAAATACAACTAAAGCCTTTTTTCCTATTATAGGGTTAACAATGAAATAATTTTTATGGCTATTACGATCTGCTGAAATAGATCCAGCTATTGCAATAAATAATATAGGTATTCTATATAAAAGACGTAATAATGTTATCGTTTCAGTTGCTAAATGGTTATTTAAGTAAAAATAAATATAGTTAAAAGTTGCAGAACTTATCAATACAAAAATAAAGATATAAATCTTCCGTTTAGAATTAAAAATTGTCGGACGGAAAAAGAGACTAACGCCTAGTAGAAGAAACAATAAATCTGCAATTGGATATAGAAATGAAAGGAAAACATCGCCTAGTGAAAGAGAGAATATATTTAAATTTGGTTGATTAAATAAATACCACTCTAATGTGAATATGGAAGTAAGTACTATACATATATCACAAATAAAGAACGTTTTTTCCCATTTATCGCATTCTTTTAAAATTTTATAACTGAAAGCGATAAGACAAAAGAGTAGAAAAAACATGTAAAATACATCAGAAATAGTAAAACGATGTATTGGAATTTCGAAGAAACTATCTTGATATGTATATACTATTTTACCTAATAAAAAACTCCCAATTGCTATCGTGATACATATCCAAAACGGATTTGAACTGACTTTTTTAGAATATATAGAATAAATTAGTGATACAAATGTAATGGCTTCAACAATAAGTGAAGCGAAGCGTACATCCGAATTTGAAAAATGAGTAGGGAACAGATAAAAAAATATAAAATAGATTGAATAGCATATTAATGTTCCGATTAATATACATAGTTGTAAATTTTTATTTAATTTCAATAAAATCACCTTCTTTAATTATGCACTATATTCGTAATATCTATACATAATAATATTACTTAAAAATTGTATCAGATTTCCTTGTAAAAATCTTGTTTATAAGGAAAGTATTGAAGAGTTTAATACTTCTTAAAATTAAAAAAACATTGCGTTTGATAGTATGTATTGCATCAAGATTTTAAATAGAAATTGTATATTTAGTCATCCTTTGAATTGTAAAGGTTTTTTAGTGATTTGCAAGCGGAGATGCAAAATTGCATATAAAATGATGAGAATCCTCTTTCTAGCTGATCTTTTGATTGTTATAGGCTATTTTAAGTAAGATTTTCATTTTTAATCTGAAAATTAACATTTGTAAAAATGTTACGAAAGGATATAAAATAAGAACGTGTATTCTTACAGAGTGGATAGTATTTTCACTAAATAGGGAGGACTTTTTATGTTATGGCGAATTAAAGATGCGGAAATATACTATGAAATTGTTGGAGAGGGTAAGCCAGTCATTATTATACATGGCTGTGCGCCGGATCATAGGTTAATGATGAAATGTATGGAATCAGTATTTCAAAAATATGAAGGTTATCAACGAATATATATTGATTTACCTGGAATGGGAAAGTCGAACGCTCCAGATTGGGTAAATAGTTCAGATCATATATTAGAAGTGTTAACTATATTTATTGAAGAAATCATTCCAAAGAAAGATTTTTTACTAGTAGGAGAGTCTTTCGGCGGATATTTAGCTAGAGGGATACTTTCAAAAATGTTTGAGAGAGTCAATGGATTATTATTAATATGTCCTGTGGTTGTTGCACTGCAAAAAGAAAGACGTTTACCGGATAAACAGATAATTGTACAAGATAAGGAGTTTTTAAATACGTTAACTTCTACCGAAAGAAAAGAATTTAGCGAGTTAGCAGTGGTAGCAAATGAATATACATATAAGCGATTTAAAGAAGAAATTAAGCCGGGGTTAGATGTTGCTAATTATGAATTTATTGAAAGATTGCAAAAAAATTATTCTCTTACTATGGAGTTTCACCGAAAGAAATATGAGAAACCCGTTCTTTTATTAGCAGGAAGACAAGATATATCGGTAGGTTATCGAGATATTATAGAAATTATTGAAGATTATCCAAGAGCAACATTAGCGGTGCTTGATATGGCGGGACATAATTTGCAAATTGAACAGCCTGAACTATTCGAGAGTTTAGTAGGAGAATGGATTACACGAACAAAACAACAAAATTTATAAAAAACGAATGAATATTTTCAAGGAGGAAGTATGAATACATATATTTATATGGTTAGGCACGGTGAATCATCAAAATTAGAAGGGAGTGAAAGAACACGTGGTTTAACTGAAAAGGGAAGTTTAGACGCTCATAGAGTAACAGACATATTAAAAACAGAGGGAATCGATACTTTCATTTCAAGTCCATATAAGAGGGCTGTGTTAACGATAGAAAAAACAGCCAATTTCTATGAAAAAGAAATATTAATATATGAAAACCTTAAAGAGTGTATGTTTTCCAGTGGGGATCAAGTTATATCAGATAAAGAGGTATATCCGCTTGTAAAGAAGATGTTCTCTGATCCGGATTTTGCACTAACAGAAGGAGAGTCATATAAGGATTGTCAGAGACGGGTAGTGAAAGTGTTAAAGGAAATATTAATGGATTTTCAAGGACAAAAAATTGTAATTGGCACACATGGGCTTGTAATGACACTCATGATGAATTATTTTGATAAGCAATACGGGTTTGAATTTCTAATACATACATCAAAGCCTGACATATATAAGCTGGAATTTAATGATGAACAATTATTGAATGTAAAAAAATTATGGATAGGAGAATGAAACTGAATATATGGAGTGTGTTTTAATTCGTACTTATAAAATATACTTTTTTTATAGAAAGCATTTTTATCAACTATTTTTAGAATCTTAAATCAATAAGTAATTATTCAATTTCTGAATAATATAAATGGAAGTTGGGTTAAGGAAACAATTTAAAATGTGACAAAACTCCAAACGTTGGATTTCTATTCAATTGGAAAAAAAGATGTAGAATTTTGTCTTACGGTCCCCGTTTACTTTTCATTTCATTACATATAGGCTTTGTGGTGTAAAGGGGAAAATCACCTTTATACAAAATTTATAAGGAGGACAATGTGATGAAAAAGATTAAAAAGTTTGCGGGAGTAGCTTTAGCAGGTACGGTTGGATTAAGTGGACTACTGTTTTTAGAACCAAGTGTAAGCGCTGCGGAAACAAAGCAGGTGAAAGAAGGAAATTTCAATGCGATTGATGTAACGATGAATCAAAGTGAATTTTATGTATTGAGTGGTAGAAGTATTGATATTCTTTCTGGAGATAAAGAAGCAATTCAGTTAAATAATTACACAATTCGTTTTAGTAAACCAGGGAAGTATGTAATTAAAGTAAATGGCTGTATTTATGACGATGTATATACTTTTATTGTAAATGAGTAGTATATATTCTGAAATTGTGAGATGAAAAAAGAAACACCCTATTTGCGGTGAGAATCGTAAATAGGGTGAATACTTTGTATTAAGTTGTAGTTTAAATATGTTCATTAACTTTCTCTTTGTTATGTAAAGTATGTAAGAGGGTTTGAAACATCTTAAATGATTGCTGAAAGATCGGACTTTGAATAAAGGTGTAAAGAAAAGTTACGATGAAAACAGGACCTCCTAGCATAAATCCAATAACTAGTACAACACATTCTACTATGATTCTAGCACGGCTAATAGATAGCCCTGTTTTGTCGGAAATAGTAAGCATGAATCCATCTCGAGGGCCAGCACCAATCCCAGCCGCAACATACATCCCTCCCCCAATACCTGTAATTGCAATCCCAGCAAATAAAATGAGTAAGTTTATCCATAAAAAATCACTAGCGTTTGGAAGAATATTTGATTGTAAGAAAAAGTCCATAATGGGACCGATAAGTAGTGCATTTAAAAATGTGCCCACATTTATATATTTTCGATCTACTAATAAAGAAATGAGAACGAGACATAATCCACATATGACACTCCACGTACCAATGGTCCATCCAAATCTTTGGTAGAGAGCCATATTTAAAACTTCCCAAGGATGTAAACCGAGAAATTTCACTTTGACTGCAAGAGCATTTCCAAGGCCAAAAAAAATTAACCCTAAGAAAAAAAGAAAATAGCGAAAGAGAGTTAGCCTCATCTTTAATACCTCCTATATTTTATAATTATGTATATTACATGTAAGATTTTTAATGTACAAATATTAAGACTTTTTAGTTGTTATTTAAAATTGCTAAAATACAAATGAAATATATATTCGCAGTCAAAAAAGTTAAAATATTTCGTTTTAAGGATTATAATAGAGAGAGAAACATAAAAGGGAGTGAATGAGTTTGAAACAAGAACTTATTGAAAGATTTACGAGATATGTAAAGATTGATACACAATCGAATGAAGAAAGTCATACAGTACCAACAACATCTGGACAAATTGAGTTTGGTAAGTTATTAGTGGAAGAGTTAAAAGAGATTGGCTTAACAGAAGTAACAATGGATGATAATGGGTATGTAATGGCAACACTTCCTGCTAATACGGATAAGGATGTTCCAGTAATCGGCTTTTTAGCACATTTAGATACGGCAACAGACTTTACAGGGAAAAACGTAAAACCACAAATTCATGAAAATTTTGATGGCAATGCAATTACGTTAAATGAAGAGCTAAATGTTGTGTTAACGCCAGAACAGTTTCCAGAATTACCATCATATAAAGGACATACGATTATTACAACGGATGGTACGACACTTCTAGGAGCAGATGATAAAGCTGGCCTGACTGAAATTATGGTTGCAATGAACTATTTAATACATAATCCGCAAATTAAACATGGGAAAATAAGAGTAGCATTTACGCCGGATGAAGAAATTGGTCGTGGGCCAGCGCATTTTGATGTAGAAGCGTTTGGTGCATCATGTGCTTATACGATGGATGGAGGTCCATTAGGTGGTTTAGAGTATGAAAGCTTTAATGCTGCAGGTGCTAAGTTAACGTTTAACGGAACGAATACACATCCTGGAACAGCGAAAAATAAAATGCGTAACGCAACTAAACTTGCTATGGAGTTTAATAGCTATTTACCGGTAGAAGAGGCACCAGAATATACAGAAGGCTATGAAGGATTCTATCATTTACTTTCATTAAATGGTGATGTTGAGCAAAGTAAAGCGTATTATATTATTCGAGATTTTGATCGTGAAAATTTTGAGGCGCGTAAACATAACGTTGAAAATATTGTGAAGCAAATGCAAGAGAAGTATGGACAAGATGCAGTCGTTTTAGAAATGAATGATCAATACTATAACATGCTTGAAAAAATTGAACCAGTGAGAGAAATTGTTGATATTGCATATGAGGCGATGAAAAGCTTAAATATCGAACCAAACATTCATCCGATTCGTGGTGGAACAGATGGGTCACAATTATCGTATATGGGATTACCAACGCCGAATATTTTCACAGGTGGTGAAAACTATCACGGTAAATTTGAATATGTTTCGGTAGATACGATGGAAAAAGCTGTTCAAGTTATTGTGGAAATCGCAAGACGATTCGAAGAACAAGCTTAAAAAAGAACCAAGTAGTGCGGATGCGCTACTTGGTTTTTTAGTATAATACTCGCCACAAATAAAAAGTTGCGTAAGACTCCCAGTTGGTCCAATTTGCCGCAAAATCTTTTATTTCCTGTTTAGTCGGTTTACTTTCAGAACCTGTTATATATTTAATTGCATTGTGCAAGCCAACATCGTCAATGGGAAAAGCGGAAGGAAATCGTAAACAGCGCATTAAAATATAGTTGGCAGTCCACGGTCCTATTCCATGTATAGCAGTTAATTGTTTTTCAGCTTGTTGCACATCTTGTATTTGCAGTAAAGATTCTTTTGATAATTTTCCTTCTGTAATAAGCTTTGCGATACCGATTACATATTCGCATTTTCTAGTCGTCATTTTTAAGTTTTTGAGATCCTCTACATGTAAATTGGCAATCGTTTCAGGAGAAGGGAATATCCAATGTTTTCTATCGTTCCATTCTACATAATTTCCAAAGTGTTCGACTAATCTTCTTTTTAGTGTATAAGCATATGTGAGATTAATTTGCTGACCGATAATTCCCCAGGAAAGTGCTTCAAATAAGTCTGGAATACCTAAAGTACGAAGCCCATAATATTGTTCAATTGGTCCTTGAAGGAGTACATCATGTTTAGCTAATGTATAAAAGGGAGCTAAATCAGTAGTTAAATCAAACCACTCTTTTACATAGTGAGCTACAGCTTCGCATATCGATTCTTCAGACGTATATGATTCTTCTAAAAAACGTATTTGAATATTATCATCCGAGTTCATACTAATTTCAACTAAAGGATGTACATCCTGAACAGGGATAACTTTATAAATTTTGTTATCTTCAATGTGGAACATACATTCATTGTTAGAACGTGATAGATAGCGTAAATTTTCTTGGAAACTAAATTCTGTTGGAACTGCTAAAGTTAATGTGCTAGTATATTTTGCTGTCATATGCATTCTACCGGAGACTTTTCTAATGTAAGCAACACTTTCTTCATTTCTAATCCACCTCTAAAACCGGTTAGTTTACCATTCTTTCCAATAACACGATGGCAAGGAATTGTAATGAGAAGAGGGTTGGCAGCAATAGCAGTAGCAACGGCACGCACAGCAGTAGGTTTTTGCATTCTTTCGGCAATTTCTGAATAAGAATATGTCTCCCCATAAGGAATTTCACGTACCGTATTCCAAACAGATAATTGAAAATCAGTTCCGTAAGCATCGATAGGGAATGTAAAAGTTTCTCGTTTACTTTCTAAATACTCGATAACTTCTTTCGTATATGATTGTAGGTAATCTGGATTACATGCCAATATATGTTGTGGCAATTTCTTTCTAGCCCATATATTTAGTTCTTCAAATTTTTCATCTTGTGATCCAATGAAGCATAGTCCATTTTCAGTTGCAGCAATATGAAACTGCCAATTTTCATGTGTAAGTAGCGTCCAATATATAAATTTATTTTTGGAGGAATTCATTATTTTATCCTTCTTTCATTTCGTTCTTTTTTCGATATTCAGTAGGAGTGAATCCGGTTTTCTTTTTAAATAAAGTTGCGAAATACTCTGGGTTTTCTATCCCGACAGCAGTACTAATTTCTTTAATGGATTGATTTGTGTGTAAAAGGCGTTCTGCCGCTTTAACAATCCTAAACTGCTGTATATATTCTATTGGACTTATTCCTGTTACTTTTTTGAAAGTGCGTTGCAAATGAAATGGGCTACCATGACATATTTCAGCAAGTATGTTGAGAGTTAATAATTCGTCAAAGTGCTTTTTGATATAATCTTTAATTTGTTCTACCCACTCTTCATTAGGTAAAGTGAGCCCATTTGGTTTACAACGTTTGCAAGGGCGGAATTTTTCGCTTAATGCTTGCTCTGCATGATGAAAAATTCGTACATTGTTTCTATTCGGTATTCTTGATTTGCATGACGGTCGGCAAAAGATTCCGGTTGATTTCACAGCATAAAAGAATTTACTATCATAGGAACAATCATTATGAATAATTGCTTGCCAATGCTCATTTGTTAACGTAATCCCTTCATTGTGCAAAGAACATCACCTCTGAAATTAGTATAACCTGAATAAAGTGCGTATGTATGTATTCACAAATGTAAGAGCAAGATTACAAAGGTGAAAATATGATTGTTTTTCTATTTTGTGATAGCATGAAATTTGAAAGTGAACATCAAGAGGAGGACTATAGGTGAAGTTAATTTCGTGGAATGTAAATGGTTTGCGAGCAGTTATCGCAAAAGGTGGATTTTTAGAATATCTTGAGGAATCAAATGCTGATATATTTTGTTTACAAGAGATTAAATTACAAGATGGTCAAATTGATTTGAATCCAGAGGGATATTATACATACTGGAATTATGCTGTGAAAAAAGGTTATTCAGGAACGGCTATTTTTTCGAAAAAAGAACCGTTATCTGTAACATACGGTTTAGGAATTGAAGAGCATGATCAAGAAGGACGAGTTATTACTTTAGAATTCGAAGATTTTTACATGATAACGTTATATACACCAAACTCAAAACGAGGATTAGAACGATTAGATTACAGAATGAAATGGGAAGATGATTTCAGGGCTTATATTAAGCAATTAGATGAAAAAAAGCCCGTTGTTTTTTGCGGTGATTTAAACGTTGCTCATAAAGAAATCGATTTAAAAAATCCAAAAAGTAATCGTAAAAACCCTGGATTCTCTGATGAGGAACGAGAGAAATTCACATGTATTTTAGAAGAAGGATTTATTGATACGTATCGTTATCTGTATCCTGATCAGGAAGGTGCATATTCGTGGTGGTCGTATCGTATGGGAGCGAGAGCAAAAAATATTGGATGGCGTTTAGATTATTTTGTTGTTTCGGAAAGAATGAAAGACAAAATAACAGAGGCGAAAATTAATAGTGAAGTGATGGGATCAGACCATTGCCCAGTTGAATTACATATAAATTTCTAAAAAAAGAAGTATCTTCCTAAGATTAGGTGGATACTTCTTTTTTATTCAGTTTGTTAAAATTTTTCAAATCTTTCTTGAAATAATTGCATATTAAATATATACTTAGTAACGATAATCATTATCAATGAAAAGTGTTATCAATAGATGAGGTGTAAAAGAATTATAGTTTAGGGGAAGTGAACGAGAATGAGTTCTGGATAGAATTATTAATCTAATGAAATATATATGTGAGACAAGTTTCATATAGTTAAATTTTATTGAGAATATAGTTTGAGAATTCGAGAGGAGTTATATAAAGATGAACAAGAAGTTATTTACTTTAGGGATGGTTACAGTTTTAAGTGTAGGACTAGCAGCATGCAATAGTATGGATAAAACTTCAGGAGAACAAAAGCAACAGACAAAAGCTACGGAAACGAAAAAAGACGAAAAAAGAAAAATTACATATTTAGGTAAAGAATATACAGTACCAGCAAAAATAGATAAAATTGCGACAGCTAGTTTAGAGTCAATGGAAGATGCAGCGGTACTTGGTATTAAGCCAGTAGGTGCCATTACTGTTGGTGGTAAATTACCGAAGTATCTTGAGAAAGATTTAGAGGGTGCGAAATCTGTTGGCGAGAAAATGCAACCAAATTTTGAAACATTACTACAATTAAAGCCAGACGTTATTACATCAAGTACGAAATTCCCAGCAGAAACAGCTGAAAAGTTTACGAAAGTAGCTCCTACATTCCCGGTATCACACGTTTCAACAAATTGGGAAGATAACTTAAAGTTAATGGGAGAATTAACTGGTAAAAAAGATAAAGCAGAAAAAATTATTAAAGATTACAATTCAGACGCTGAAAAGGCAAAAGCAAAACTAGGAGATAAGTTAAAAGACAAAAAAGTACTTGTCATTAGACTAAGAGCAAACGAATTATTCCTATATCCAGAAGGAGTATATTTCAACCCTGTCATTTATAAAGATCTTGGATTAACTGCTCCAGAACAATTGAAAACTGTAAAAGCACAAGAGAAAATTTCATTTGAAAAACTTGCTGAACTTAATCCGGATTATATTTTCTTACAATATGAGACAACTGAAAATAAAAATCCGAAAGTGCTAGAAGAAATTGAAAGTAATCCAATTTGGCAAAGTATGAATGCTGCGAAGGAAAAGAAAGTATTTGTAAACGTTGTAGACCCAATGGCACAAGGTGGTACTGCTTGGAGTAAAACAGCATTCTTAAAAGAAGCAGTGAAAAATTTATCTAAATAATACAATAAGTAAGGTGCGTTGAATGATATGCAGAAAACAAATGCAGTACCAGTGACTATATTATGTATAGCACCCATACTCATCTTATTTACAGTTATATTTTCTATTTTGTATGGGGCGAAGAGTATTGATGCTGAAATAGTGTGGAACGCATTATTTCATTTTGATTCAAGCGATGTAAATCATAATATTATTATTACTTCACGTTTACCAAGGGTAGTTGCAGCTCTTTTAGTTGGAGCATTTCTAGCCATATCAGGAGCACTTATGCAGGGGATGACAAGAAACTATCTTGCATCCCCTTCTATTATGGGTGTGACGGATGGGGCAGCCTTTGTTATTACACTTTGTATGATTTTTCTTCCGGGAATGTCATCAATTGGTATGGTTTTATGTTCAATGATTGGTTCTGCACTAGGAGCCGGTATCGTGTTTGGTTTTGGCTCGCTCCTTCAAAATGGCTTATCACCAGTTAGGTTAGCGATTATCGGAACAGTTATTGGAACATTTTTAAGTAGTGTATCGGCCGCGATGGCATCATATTTCCAAATCTCTCAAAATGTTAGTTTTTGGTTTAATGCAAAGTTAGACCAAGTGGATCCTAATATCATTAAAATCACGATACCGTTTGGGATAATCGGAATAATTTTAGCGTTGTTAATATCAAAATCTATTACCATTCTTTCTTTAGGAGAAGAAGTTTCTATTAATCTAGGGCAGCGTACAAAACTAGTTAAAGCGATGGCAATTTTATCAGTTATCTTTTTAACAGGAACAGCAGTTGCTTTAGTAGGAAAAGTTGGTTTTGTAGGTTTAATTATTCCGCACATTACTCGCTTTATAATTGGGGTAGATTATAAGTGGATTTTGCCATGTGCAGGCGTTATTGGTGGAGTTTTCTTAGCGTTATGTGATGTTTTAAGTAGATTTGTAAACTATCCATTTGAAACACCTATTGGGGTCGTTACCTCCTTAATTGGAATTCCTTTCTTCCTTTATTTAATTCGTACAAGAGGAGGAGAGAGACATGCTTAAAAGTTCAAGTCAACGTTTCGGAATGACGATGGGGATTAGTGTATTTTTAATACTATGTGCTATTTATATTAGTTTAACGAATGGTACGTTTGATATTACGATTACAGATGTATTTAAAACACTCTTTAGAATAGATCCAGTACCAGACCATGATTTAGTTATTTTTGAGTTTCGTCTTCCTCGTATCGTAATTGCTGGGCTAGTAGGATTAGGCCTAGGCGTTGCAGGTGCTGTTATTCAAGGGATTACGAGAAATGGATTGGCAGACCCAGGTATTTTAGGAGTGAATGCTGGGGCCGGCACAGCAATCGTTATTTTTATGTTTTTCTTTCAAGGGCAATTAAAGAGCACAGACTGGATGTCTATTATGATGATGCCAATGTTTGGTTTAGTCGGCGGATTAGGTGCAGCTATCATCATTTATCTGTTTTCATGGAAAAACGGTAAGCTAGACTCCCAACGTCTTTTATTAACAGGGATTGCGATTGGGTCAGGATTTGGAGCATTTTCTATGTACTTATCACTCAAAATGAAGTCAACTGATTTCGAGATGGCTGCAGTTTGGGTGTCAGGAAGTATATATAGTGCAAACTGGAAGTATATTATTGCTATGTTGCCGTGGCTTATCATATTAATTCCGCTTATACAAAAGAAAGCTTATTTATTAGATTTATTTCAATTGGAAGAAACGAGTATTACAAGTTTAGGTGTTTCAGTAGAAAGAGAGAAATCTATTTTACTATTAAGTAGTATCGGACTTGTAAGTGCATGTGTTGCAGTTTCAGGAAGTATTGGTTTCATTGGATTAATGGCACCGCATATAGCAAAAAGGCTTGTCGGTATTCAGCATAAGCATATCATTCCTACGTGCGGAGTAATCGGAATGTTCCTTGTAATAGCTTCAGATTTTATTGCAAAAACAGTTTTCACCCCTGTAGAGTTACCTGTTGGAATCGTTATTTCTATTGTCGGTGTACCGTATTTCTTATATTTACTTTATAAGGCGAAAGCGTAAGAGGAGGAATAAAAGTGAGTATTTTAAGTGCAAAAAATTTAGAAACGAGTTATGAAAAGCTTACAGTGTTTCGCGATTTAAATGTGGAAATACAAGAAGGAAAAGTAACGACAATTATAGGGCCAAACGGGTGCGGGAAATCAACACTGTTAAAAACAATGGGAAGAATTTTAAAGCAAAAGAGCGGTAAAGTATATTTGCAAGGACAGGATTTAAATACGATTCCAACAAAAGAAATTGCGAAGCAGTTAGCTTTACTCCCGCAAACTCCAATTGCACCAGGAGAACTTAAAGTGGAAGAATTAATTTCCTATGGACGCTATCCACATCGAAATAATGTAAATAAGTTAACTTCAAAAGATAAAGAGATGATTGATTGGGCATTAGATATAACGAAAACTTCTGAATTTCGAACGAGACAAATTGCAAATTTATCAGGCGGTCAAAGACAAAAGGTATGGCTAGCGATGGCTTTAGCACAAGAGACAGAAGTGTTACTACTAGATGAACCAACTACATATCTCGATATGTCTCATCAATTAGATGTATTACAAATTGTGGAGAAGTTAAATAAAGAACATAATTGTACGGTTGTTATGGTACTACATGATATTAACCATGCAGCAAGGTTTTCAGATGAAATTATTGCGATGAAGGAAGGGGAAATCGTTACAACTGGTAGCCCAGAAGAAATCATTACAAATGAAGTGTTAAAAGAAGTATTTCATATTGATGCGCGTGTCATGATTGATCCGTATAATGGGTCTCCTGTTTGTTTTGGATACGATAGCGTTGCACTTCAAGAAGAGAAAGTAGAGATATATGTAACGAGTTAAGAAGGGGGGAATATAAGATGAATACTACTATTGAAAAACAGCAGATTATTACATCTAATACAGAACAGTGGAAAATGTATTCAAAATTAGACGGTAAGGAATATCAAATACATATTTCAAAGCCGAGGCAGCCAGCACCAGAGTCAGGATATCCTGTTATATACGTATTAGATGGCAATGCTTTTTTTCAAACATTCCATGAAGCGGTTAAAATACAATCAGTTAGAGCGGAAAAAACAGGTGTTTCACCAGCCATTATAGTAGGTATTGGTTATCCAATTGAAGGGGCATTTTCAGGAGAAGAAAGATGTTATGATTTTACGCCAAGTGTAATTTCAAAAGATGCGCCTTTAAAACCAGATGGCAAACCGTGGCCTAAAACAGGAGGAGCACATAACTTCTTTACTTTTATGGAAGAAGAACTGAAACCTCAAATTGAAAATAATTATAAGATTGATAAAGGAAAGCAAACATTATTTGGGCATTCGTTAGGTGGCTTATTTGCTTTACATATATTATTTACAAACGTAAATGCCTTTCAAAATTATTTTATTAGTAGTCCATCAATCTGGTGGAATAACCAATCTGTGCTTGAAAAAGAAGCGAATCTTATAAATGAATTAAACAGTGCCAAGTTTCAAACGGGAGTGTTCCTTACAGTTGGGTCACTAGAACGAGAGCATATGGTTGTAGGGGCAAATGAATTATCAGAGCGTCTTCTCCAAGTCAAACACGATCAGTTTCGATTTACGTTTTATGAAGCCGAAGGGGAGAATCACGCATCTGTTGTGCCGACTTCTTTAAGTAAAGGGTTAAGGTTTATTAGTTACGTATAAATTGAAATGAATATCTAATAAAATGCAAACAAAAGGCTATGGTAAATTTTCCATAGCCTTTTGTTTGTGCAAGTAGAATTGTCTTTTTTGAACGTTTTGTTTCAACTTTTCGTCTAAAGAGACAAAAAGTTGTCACAATTCGGTCACAATTAGCATAAACATAAAATAGACGAAATGAACTTATTTCCAAAAAGGCTTGATTCATTCCATTCATGATTAGAAGAGCTGAAACAGCATGGATTAAAAGTTCACTATATTCTCAAGGAGGTAGATCGTATGAAAACTATTCTTGCTATCGCTGGGCTTATTTGGGTTTTATCACATGGCATTCCAATTTATGAAGGAGAACAAATTCGCAGTGCTCTGAATAAAAATTTTAATGAATATCACGTTATTGATCGGCAAGATAATGTCGTGACAGTTCGTGTAAATGATTGTTTTCATACGGTAACCGTTGAAGGAACTTCAGTAGTGAATGATACAAAAGTATGTGATCAGCAATAATTATATATAGGAAGAAAAAAGTCTCAATTTACACGTGTGAAAATTGAGACTTTTATATTTGTGGATGAATAATAAGCGGGGATGGATAATCCCTGCTTATTATTGTTTTTTGAAAAAAAGGCAAGGGTATCATAATAATTGAGTCTGAGAAGCTAATAAGTTGTTAAGAATAAGCATAGAGCGGAAATATACTCATATGGGGTATCATACGTAGATAATTAATGCTATAATTGGTATACTCGTAAAAGCAATTGTTTTATTGGATGAAGAGAAACTTTAAGAAGGTGATAATTATGGATCATAAAGAGCATGAAGCGGTAACACATAGATCAGAAAAAGAAAAAGAGCAGATTATAAATAGATTAAAGAGAATTGAAGGACAGGTCCGCGGTATTCAAAATATGATTGAAAATGATCGTTATTGCGTCGATATTTTAGTGCAAATTTCAGCGATTAATGCAGCGATGAAAAAAGTAGGAATGGGTGTATTAAAAAACCATACAAGTCATTGTGTTTCAGGTGCTATTAAAGATGGCAATGGTGACGAAGCAATTGAAGAATTAATGACTGTATTTGAACGTTTTTCAAAAGCGTAAAAACAAGCTAGTATGTAACTGGCTTGTTTTTTGTTTACCTTCATATAAGATTTCGGGGTATTGATGTGAAAAAGTGTATGTAAAATAAACTTTTAGAAAATAATTGAAAAATCATGATACAAAACCATTGATTACCTTAGGGGGGTATGGTAAGATGTAATTGTGATTAACAAACAATGAAGAAACAAGAGGAGGATTTTAAATGGAACAGTTAACATTAAAAGTTGAAGGTATGTCTTGTGGACATTGTGTAAATTCTATTGAAAGCAGTGTGAAAGAACTAAACGGTGTTGAACAAGTGAAGGTTCAATTAGCAGAAGGAACTGTTGAAGTTACTATCGACTCGTCTGCTGTAACACTAAAAGATATCGTTGCTGTAATTGAAGATCAAGGATACGATGTTCAATAATTATTTTTAGATATGGAAATAAATCGTACTTTATAGGAAGTACGATTTATTTTGTTAATAATTATACCTTATGAGGGTATATAGAGGTGAGAGACATGAATGAACAGAAAGAGGCTAATCTTCAAATATCAGGAATGACATGTGCGGCATGTGCGAATAGAATTGAAAAAGGTCTGAAAAAAGTAGAAGGTGTTCATGATGCAAATGTAAATTTTGCACTTGAAAAAACAAAAATAATGTATGATCCCCAAAAAACAAATCCGCAACAGTTTAAGGAAAAAGTTGAATCGTTAGGATATGGAATTGTAAGTGATAAAGCTGAGTTTACTGTTTCAGGGATGACATGCGCAGCATGTGCGAATAGAGTAGAAAAGCGTTTAAATAAGTTAGAAGGTGTGAACGGAGCGACAGTAAATTTCGCTTTGGAATCAGCTACAGTAGATTTTAACCCTGATGAAATTAATGTAAATGAAATGAAGAGTGCAATTACGAAATTAGGATATAAATTGGAAGTGAAATCAGATGAGCAAGATGGATCAACTGATCATCGCTTACAAGAAATTGAGCGACAAAAGAAGAAATTTATCATTTCATTTATTTTATCATTCCCGTTACTGTGGGCAATGGTAAGTCATTTCTCATTTACATCGTTTATTTATTTACCTGATATGCTTATGAACCCTTGGGTGCAGCTAGCTCTTGCAACTCCAGTTCAGTTTATCATTGGTGGGCAGTTTTATGTTGGAGCTTATAAAGCGTTACGAAATAAAAGTGCCAATATGGATGTTCTCGTGGCACTTGGAACGTCGGCAGCGTATTTTTACAGTGTGTATTTAAGTATTAGGTCGATTGGTTCTTCGGAACATATGACAGACTTGTATTTTGAAACGAGTGCAGTACTTATTACATTAATTATTTTAGGTAAATTATTTGAAGCAAAGGCAAAGGGACGCTCGTCAGAAGCAATTAAAAAATTAATGGGATTACAGGCGAAAACCGCTACTGTTCTACGAGACGGAACAGAAATGAAAATTTTAATCGAAGAAGTAGTAGCTGGTGATATCGTTTATGTAAAACCTGGTGAAAAAATCCCGGTAGATGGAGAAATTGTAGAAGGAAAGTCAGCAATAGATGAATCGATGTTAACAGGTGAGAGTATTCCAGTTGATAAAACAATTGGGGATGTAGTAATCGGTTCTACAATGAATAAAAATGGATTTTTAAAAGTGAAAGCAACTAAGGTAGGAAGAGATACTGCATTAGCTCAAATTATTAAAGTAGTAGAAGAGGCGCAAGGGTCAAAAGCTCCTATTCAAAGAGTAGCTGATCAAATTTCAGGTATTTTCGTACCCGTTGTAGTTGTGATTGCTATTATCACATTTGCAGTGTGGATGCTATTTGTTACACCTGGTGATTTTGGCGGAGCACTTGAGAAAATGATAGCCGTACTTGTTATCGCTTGTCCATGTGCATTAGGTCTTGCGACACCTACATCTATTATGGCTGGATCAGGAAGATCAGCTGAGTATGGTATTTTATTTAAAGGTGGAGAGCATTTAGAAGCAACGCACCGATTAGATACAGTTATTCTAGATAAAACAGGTACTGTGACAAACGGAAAGCCTGTTTTAACAGATGTAATTGTAGTAGATGGATTCCATGAAGAAGAAATACTACGTTTAGTCGCTGCGGCAGAAAAAAATTCTGAACATCCACTTGCAGAAGCGATTGTAGAAGGAATTAAAGAAAAGAAAATTGATATCCCAAGTTCAGAAACGTTTGAAGCGATTCCAGGATTCGGTATCGAATCAGTTGTAGAAGGGAAACAATTATTAATTGGTACACGTCGATTAATGAAGAAATTCGATATTGATATTGAAGAAGTTGCTAAATCGATGGAAGAGCTAGAACGAGAAGGAAAAACAGCAATGCTTATTGCGATCAATAAAGAATATGCTGGTATAGTGGCCGTTGCAGATACTGTAAAAGATACTTCAAAAGCAGCTATCGCAAGACTTAAGAAAATGGGTCTAGACGTTGTTATGATTACAGGAGATAACACACAAACTGCTCAGGCAATCGCTAAGCAAGTTGGTATTGATCACGTAATTGCAGAAGTATTACCAGAAGGAAAAGCAGAAGAAGTGAAAAAACTCCAAGCACAAGGTAAGAAAGTAGCAATGGTTGGAGATGGAATAAATGATGCTCCTGCTCTTGCTACGGCGGATATCGGTATGGCAATTGGAACAGGAACGGATGTAGCGATGGAAGCGGCAGATATTACGTTAATCCGTGGGGATTTAAATAGTATTGCTGATGCAATCTTTATGAGTAAGATGACGATAAGAAATATTAAGCAAAATTTATTCTGGGCACTAGCTTATAACGGATTAGGAATCCCGATTGCGGCGTTCGGTTTCTTAGCACCTTGGGTTGCAGGAGCGGCTATGGCATTTAGTTCTGTATCCGTTGTATTAAATGCATTACGACTGCAAAGAGTGAAATTAAAAAAATAAAAATCTAGAGAGTAATTGCATATGCTTTTAAACGAAAAACAATACTTTGAAATAAGTATTGTTTTTTGTTTATATAGAAAGAAAAAAGATATAATAAAGCAGAAATATTGAATACTAGATGGTAGAAAAGTTAAATGATAGTTTAGTAAGGAGGTTCATATATGTTAAAAGATATGATCATTAGAACATTCCATAAAGAGGATTTAGAACAAGTATTACAGTTGTTCTATGAAACAGTTCATACAATTAATGCAAAAGATTATAATGTATTACAGCTACAGGCATGGGCACCAGAGCGACTAGATAGAGAAAATTGGTTAAATTCTTTAGAGAAGAATATTAGTTATGTAGCGGATCATAACAGTGTGATAGTGGGATTTGGCGATTATAATGATGATCATTACGTAGATCGTTTATTTACACATAAAGATTATCAAGGGAAAAGGATAGCTTCATACATACTACAGAAGTTAGAAAAAGAAGCAGTAAACTTGGGGCATGGGGATATATATACAGAAGCGAGTATTACAGCAAAACCTTTCTTTGAAAGTAAAGGTTTTATTTGCATAAAGGAACAAAAGAAACAGCATAATGGTCAGATTTTTACTAATTATGTAATGAAAAAAATAGCCCTCTCATAAACGAGAAGGCTATTTTTTCATTATTTTACAGCTTCTTTTAGTTCTTTACCAGCTTTGAAAGCAGGTACTTTAGAAGCTGCGATTTGCATTTCTTCACCAGTTTGTGGGTTACGGCCTGTACGAGCAGCTCTTTCGCGTACTTCGAATGTACCGAATCCGATAAGTTGTACTTTTTCACCAGCAGCTAAAGTGTTAGTGATTGATTCTACTACAGTTTGTAAAACTACAGTAGCTTCTTTTTGAGAAATCTCAGCATTTTGTGCTACGTTTTTAATTAATTCTGTTTTGTTCATGTTTTTCACCTCATATGTAAATAATGCTATTTAAGTTGTTATTATAACGTATAAAACATTCGAGAACAAGTGTACGCACATATATTCGTAAAAAAAATGAAATTTGTAATATTTTTTAGAGCCACTGTATAGACTTTCAATTTAAGCGGATACAGATTTTTTCTTTAATGCAGTTTGCTCTTTATTGGAAGGGAGTTTCTTATTATAGGATATGAAATAAGGTAATGCTACAAATAACATACCTCCTACTAAGTTTCCGAAGAAAACAAAAATGAAGTTTGGAAAATATTCAATCCAAGTTAAATGACCGGCAAAAATTGCAGCTGGGATGACAAACATATTGGCTACAACGTGTTGAAATCCAATCGCAACAAAAGTCATAATTGGGAACCAAATACCGATAATCTTCCCGATAAATTCTTTACTTCCCATACTGAGCCAAACAGCTAAACAAACGAGCCAATTACATCCGATTGCAGAAATGAAGGCTTGTAGTGGTGTATCTTGTAGTTTAGCTTGCGCAATAGAAACTGTTTTCGCTAAAAAAGCTCCCTCTGTTAATCCGACGATATGACCGAAAAAATAAGCAACGAATACAGCACCTATGAAGTTGCTAAACGTAACAATAACTAAATTTCGAATGAAGTGAAATAATTCGATTTTTTTGTGAAGCCACGCCATTGAAACGGTCATCATATTGCCAGTTACTAACTCACCGCCTGCAAGAATAACGAGTATAAGACCGATAGGGAATACAGCGGCACCTAGAAAATTAGTAAATGATCCCCAAGACTTTGGCATTGTTCCAATAACATGAATATCGAGTAAATACCCTAATGCTATGAAAGCACCACCAAAAAAACCGAGAATTAGCATAGGGAGTAATGATAAATGAGCTTTTTTTCTTCCGGAATTCGCAGCAAGTTCCGTAATTTCTTCTGGTGTAAATACAGACATGAATAATCTCTCCTTAATAAAATGATAGAATGAATAGAAGGAACATTTTTAAGAATCTATGTATTATAAAAATATGTTATGACTTCTGTATAAATTTGTCAAAGTGAATGAGGATAGAATTGGATATAGCTAACATTGTTCATGTTGTCACATTAATGTAACAATAAGGCTTTAAAGTACTTCTAGAGGTGAGAATATGAATACGAATCATGTAAAAAAAGAACAAAAAAAATCAATCGTCAAGATATGTATAATCAGTTTCATAAGTATAGTAATGATTTCAATAAGTTTGTATTTCTATGCGACAGAAATAGAACGAAAACTAGTAACAGTTACGTGGAATGAAATAGAAGCTTCTACAATTCCTAAAGAGTTTAATAACAAAAAGATATTACAATTCTCAGATGTGCATTTAGGGCCAGAATTTACATTGAAACAACTAGAAAATTTGGTAGAGAAGATGAATACGTTACATCCAGATATAGTAGTTTTTACAGGGGATTTAATAGATAAGTTTGGATCGTATAAGGCAGAAAGAGAAGAAGCGCAAAGCATTTTGCAGAAAATACATGCGCCCTTAGGGAAATATGCAGTGTTTGGGAATCATGATAGGGGCGGGGGAGGTAGTTTATTTTATAAAAAGTATATGGAGGAAGCTGGTTTCTCTGTGTTAGTAAATGAAGTGCATAAAATTAATGCGGAAAATGGCAAATATATTACAATATCAGGTTTGGATGATTTTTTATTAGGGAATCCGAAAATAGACGCGACTTTAAAACAAGTAAGGCAACAAGATTTTAATATGCTCTTAGTACATGAGCCGGATATTGTAGACAAAGTAGCTCGTTACCCAGTTGATTTTCAAATGTCAGGACATAGTCACGGAGGACAAGTTCAAATTCCTTTTATAGGTCCATTAATTACTACAAAATTAGCTGAGAGTCATGTTGAAGGTATGTATGAATTAGAAGGGAAGAATAAGCCGTTACATTTATACGTAAATCGTGGTATTGGGACAACCCGAATGCCTGTTAGATTTTGGAGTGTACCAGAACTTTCAGTATTTGTGTTAAAGCAAAATAGCAACTAGACTATTTTAGAGTAGTAACAGGACTTTCAGAGAAAGTTCTCTTTTTTTATTGGGTAAATACAGAATGTTATGTGATTTTTATTTAAAGTGTTAAAAAGGAAAGGGGAATTTCTATGGTAGAAACATGGCATAAAGAATTGGAAAGTTTATATAACGAAATGGTTTCGTGGCAAATTACTTTTAAGTATTGTAAATAGTTATGTAGAGATGGAAAAGAATCTTTTCATCATGTAGAAGTGAAAAAGTAATTTACATAAATAAAAAACAACAATAGGT